>SLFV01000007.1 GCA_007124075.1 Roseimaritima sp. | reverse complement strand
CGGTTTCGTCGAAGCTGACATTCCCCGCACCATCGGTGGTGACATGGAATGCCCCGATGTAACGCTGGCCTTCACCATGACCACTGGGATCGGCCGCGGTATTCGCGAACACCTCGATGCGGAAGGTGCGGTTGGCAGTGCTGTTCAGACTTCCTTGGACGACAACTCCAAACGACGTTCCTTGAGCACCCGTCAGCACCGGAAAGTTTTGCAATCCATTCGGGCCGGTATCGGCATCACCCAGGTCATTGGCCGTCACGCCGAACGCATTCTCGCTACCGCCGACCAGGTTGATACCTAAACCGCCGTTGCTGTAGATGCGGTTGCCTAAGATCGCATTGCCGCTGCCTGCGGTGCTGTCGATGCGAACACCATCGCGAACATTGAACGCGATCGCGTTACCCGCACCCGCAATCGTGCCGCCGATCGACACGTTGCTGGCTCCGTTGCTGATCAGAATGCCATCCAGCCCGTTGCCAAGGTTGAGGGTTCCGCTCGAGTTCGTGCCAATGAAATTCCCTTGGATCACGACATCGGTAGTTCCACCGCCGTCAACCGCAATGCCTGAAAAGGTATTGCCGCCGATGACATTCGCAGCCCCTGAAACGGTACCGCCGATCGTCACTTGAGACGCACCACTGCCGACCCAGATTCCGTCGCTTTGGTTTCCAAGTGTAGCGGTGGCGTCGGCATTGACTCCAACCAGATTGCCTTGGATGGTGGTGTTGTTCGTATTGTTACCGGAGATCAGAATCCCAGCCGCCCCGTTCCCGGAGACCACGTTTCCCGCGCCATCGGCCGCACCACCGATGATGGTGTTTTCGGCCCAGCCCCAGACCGCGACCCCAGAGCCCGCATTGCCCAGGGCGTTCATTCCCGTAGCGTCGGTGCCAACAAAATTACCTACAATTGCGTTCCCGCTGGTCCCTGCATTTTCAACGAGGACTCCCGTTCCCTGATTGCCGGAGATCACATTCCGCTGGTTGGCATGGGTGCCGCCGACGGAGTTATTAGAGGCTCCGTTGGCGATCCAAACACCATGCGCCGAGTTTCCTCGGTCCAACATACCGGTGGCATCGGTCCCGATGAAGTTCCCCGCGATGATGTTGCTGTTGGTGCCGGTTCCGTCAACGTAAACGCCATGCAGGTTCCCGGAAATCACATTTCCTTCGGTGGCATCGTGATTGCCGTCGTTATCGGTACCGATGATGTTGTTCGCTGAGGCCTCCAGTATGTAAACACCGTATCGCTGATTGCCAATCGCGGTTGTTCCGTCGCTTGCCAGTCCGATGTAGTTTCCTTGAACTATATTACCGGATGCTAATTCGACATAAACCCCGTCGGTCATGTTGCCGGAGATGACATTTCGCGATCCCGCCGTACCGCCGCCGACGATGTTTCCTGTTGCGCCGTTGTAGAATGAGACACCACCTTGCGAGTTCCCCAAGGCAGCGGTCCCCGAAGCATTGAGACCGACGATGTTACCCACCATCAGGTTGTTGGTCGTGCCCGTTCCGACGAACTCGACCCCAAACCAGTTGTTGCCTGAAACAACGTTGCCCTCGTCAGCCGTGTAGCCGCCAACGGTTACCTGGGTGGAGCCTTCGCCAACCACGATACCAGAGCGAAGAAAATTAGGTGTCGTGCCGTTAACATCAACGTTGCCCGAGATATCGGTGCCAATGTAGTTGCCGCGAATCGTGATTTCGCTCGATTGTACAATCAGAATACCCCGTGAGTTGTTTCCGGAAATTACATTCCGTCCGGCAGCCGTACCATCGCCGATCGTCACATTGGTCGTTTGCCAGAGATATACTCCGTTATTACTATTTGCGATCGCGGTATTCCCCGTCGCATTCAGTCCGATTAGATTCCCGAGAATTTGTGTACCCGACGCATTCTGAGCGTAGATGCCATTGCTGCCGTTTCCTGAAATGACATTACCAGAACCAGCAACCGTGCCACCGATGATGGTGTTGATGCCATTGTTGATATTGAGTCCGGTGTTGGTGTTGGCCAACGCCGACAGACCGCTTGCTGTCGTCCCGATATAGTTGCCCAGGACCTGGGTGCCCGTGGAACCGCCGGCGATGTTGAGTCCGAGATTGGTGTTGCCTGAGATCACATTGCGATCGGCGTCGGTGATGCCTCCGATAACATTGTTGTTCGAGTTCCAGATGTTGATCCCCAGGGCGTTTCCTGCGGTTCCGGTACCCAATGCGTTGGTCCCGATCCAATTACCGGCAATGATATTATTGTGGGAGCCGCTGATGTTAATGCCATGGGACGCGAAGCTTTGAATATTCAATCCACGAATCTCGCTGCCGCTAGAGCCTGCGACTAATGACAATCCGATTTGTCGGCCCGTTCCAGCCGCGATGGTAACAATCGGACTACCATCGTAGCCCCGTTGGGTTGAGCCATCGATGGAAACTGCATCGGTGAGGTTCGCTAAATCGCTACCGGAGACAGTGATCGTCACATTGCTCCATGTCCAAACATCAAAGGCGATCAAGTCAGGCACACCGCCCGAGTTGGCTGTATTGTTGGCCGCCATGATCGCTTCCCGCAGCGAGATGCGATTGTCCCCGCCGCGACTGGCTTGCAAGGCAGCGATCGAACTGGTGTCACCACCGGTGTTGTCGGTTGCGGTGGTGACGACCACAACGTTACCGTGCTCCTGGACATCCACCAAACGGAAAACCGCATCTTTACCTGATTCAGAGCTACCACTGTGATTGCGCAAGGAGCCAGGGCCGTATGTCCCGCTATCGTCAACGCCAAGAAAAACTTGCCCGTTTGTCGAGTTCGTACGGACGTGAATGAAGTAGGTTTGGTTTGTGTTGAGCGTGACCGAATCATTCAAATCGAGAGTCACCCACTGCCGCGACGTTGACAGACTGCTGGTCGAAATCGCAGCCGAGGCCAGTTCGGGGCCGTTATAGCTTTCGCGGATGGAAACGGTCAGGTTTTGCCCTGTACCACCGGAAGCACGACGTAACGCAATCTCTAATTGATCAATAGTTCGAGTCGGATCAGCGCTGTTGATTTGGAAGGACTGGCCCCACGATTGATCACTTTTGATTTCGTAGTCGGCAAGCGATCCCAAACTCCGTTCGTAGCTTTCGACCACATCGAACAGAGTCCCGTTGGTGGCAATCACTTGCTGGCTAAACTCGGAAGTGCTGCCAAAATCACCACCTCCCAGATCGACTGTGGCCGTGGCGGTGACGCGGTCTCCGGCATTCGTCCAGCCAGCCAGTGTCGAATCAAACGTCGCATTACCCGAACTATCGGTGGTAACCGTAATCGCCCCCAACAGCGTTCGGCCCCCACCGTGGCCGCTGCTGTGCTGGTCGCCCATGAAGTTATTGAAAAACTCCAAACGGTAGGTGGTATTCGCGTTCGAATTGAACGTCCCGATGACCCGAGTACCGTCTTGAGTCGTGTGGGCGGAGTTGATCACCGGAAAATTCTGCAGACCATTTGGTCCAGAGTCACCATCACCGGTATCGTTGGCGGTGATCCCATTACCAGCCAGATCAAGGTCGAGCAGAACATTACTTTGGATGGTATTTCCGAGTACCGCGATGTTATTTGAGGAACCGATGATATTCACACCGCGTTCCTGGTTGAATGCGATCACATTCCGATCGGCGAAGTCGGTTCCACCAATCAGTGCTCCGTTGACATTGTTGAGCCGAATGCCATCCCTTGTGTTCGCATTGCTGGCGAGCGTTTGAGGGTTAAGCCCGATAGCGGAGTTCTGCAGTGTGAAATTGCTAACGTTTTCAACCAAGATCCCATCACGACCAAAACCGCCCAAGGCGATTCCGTTAATGGTGACGTTGCTGGCAAAGACTTCGATCCCTGAGAAGCTGGCTCCACCACTACGAGTGATGTAGATCAATGGTTGGCCTTGATAACCTGCTCCGCCTTGCGATTGACCGTTGATCGTCACGCTATCGGTGATCGTCAATGCACTTGAACTCGAAATCGTCTGAAAACTACCCGTGGCCCCGATGGCAAAGTTGATCGTATCGTGCCCCGCCAGCGCATTGGCATCCAAGATCGCTTGTCTAAACGAACCCGCCCCCGAATTACTATCGTTGGTCACCGTAAACGTATCGAGTAAACCGTACCACTCTTGCTGCAACGCCGCACTGACGACGATTTGAGTTTCAATCTCACCAACTTGATATTCCAGCAGCCAATTCCCCCCCAAGCTTTCGGCCCCAATTGCCGTTTCGCTGGCGGCCACGTCGGCACCGGTCCAGTCCCTCATGTTGGACAGGATCTCGCGACCTGAGTCGGTACTGGCCAGATTACAACCGTAGAACAGCAAGTCGGCACCTTCGTTCAACGCATCGGCCCAAGCAGCGAACTCACTTTGCCGAGCATTGACCGCCGCCAAATCGAACCAAGTATCGCCGAGCTTGAACGCGCGGTCGGTGCTGTGCGACAGAACATGAATCGCATCCACCTGAGTATCCCATTGCCGCAGATACGCGCTGATCTGTTGCAAGCCATCGCTTTGATCGTCAATCGTGACGATCTGCAATTGTCGATCGCCCCCCACGTTCCGCTGCAGGTCAGCAAGGATCTGCTGGTAGTCCGCAATACCTCGATCAACAAAAACCAACTCGTGACGATCCGTCATCAAGGCCGCTGATTCATCGATGGCGATCTGCGTATCCAGGTCTGCCGCTTCCGCAACCTCCGTTACATCGTTACGCGAAGCGACCTGGACATCACAATCACACAACGCGGACAGAGCCTCGGCCAGCCACTGGGCATCGGTCCCGCAGCAGTCGTACAGCCGAATCTGTCCGCTGATGTCCAGCGAATCGGACCAGCCTGAGATCTGCCCGGCGTTTGCATCGAGTAGGTTCTTATCAAACAGGCTGTGTCCCGATTCCGTCACCCGATCGACTGCCGGCAATAGATGCACGACGTCCACATTTTGAAGCCGTGTCAGCGTGTCAGTGATCCGCTGCAACGGATTTTCTTGCAGGTCGACCTGAAAAACCAACCATTGCGTCTCCTCTGACCCGTGGGGCTGGACTTGGGAAAGCAGGGACGTCCAATCCTCCGGTTCAGAGCTCAGGAAGGCCACCTCCAACGGGCGGGTGGAATCGATGTTGCCCTGCACATTGGTCCACAACAGGTGATCAAGCTGCATTGCGTGATCGGCTTGACCGCCAGACATGGCGGCCCCCGCATCGGTTTCCGACCCGTCGCCGGCTTCGACTCCCGCCGCCAATGCCTGTGCCAACAGTTGGCTGGCATATTCCTGTTCCAACGACCCGGTGTCTTCCCCCGCATCAGGGATCACACCATCCAGCAAGATGCGATCTTCCAATAGATAAAAATCAAAGACTCTTTTGGACTTGTCAGCCATAATCGCGTGTGACCTGAGAGGGGCAGGAAAAACGGCGGCACATCCTGCGTAGGAACGGTTCGGAAATAACGTCGGTCTTTTCCGAGCCTCTCCCTGCTGCGCAATCTTCCCCCGCAGTTCGCTGTGCGGCGGGACAGAAAGAACAAGGGCGACGTTATTTCCGAACCGTTTCCTAAAGCCTACAACACAGGATTTCGGCAAAGTGAACCTAATTGGTACCGTTTCCT
>SLFV01000495.1 GCA_007124075.1 Roseimaritima sp. | reverse complement strand
CGAATGGATGACGTATCGCGATCCCAATGGAGTGGACAAACATAGTATCGTTGGACGTCGCGGCCCCGCCGCCGCTGGAGGACTGATTTATTTTGCTCACAGTGACGTTGTCCCTGCGGCCGCCTGGTCTGGCCCCGCCACGGCCGACGGTCGCCTAGATCCTTTTTCACCAGTTCAGTCGAACAATCGGATGTATGGTCGTGGCAGTTGTGACATGAAGGGATCGTTTGCATGTATGTTGTCTGCGGCCAGTCGGGTGACTGGCAGGCAGCAAGCAGCCCCGCTGACCATCGTTTGCACTGCCGACGAGGAGATCGGGTTCTGGGGAGCCCGGCACGTTGCGGCGCATTCAAAGCTGTTTCGCAATGCGGTGCAGGAACAACCGGTTGGAATAATTGGCGAACCGACTTGCATGCGGGTTGTGCATGCACACAAAGGAGTCGCCGTTTACAAAATCACCAGTCAGGGACGAGCAGCGCACAGCAGCACACGTGAGGGCCTAAACGCAAATCTTGCGATGGTGCCCATGTTGGCGGAACTGGTGCGACTGAATCAGCGGTGCGAAACGGACCCGACGCTGCAAAACAAGGCGTTTAATCCACCGACGTTATCATGGAATTTTGGCGTCAGCGATCAAGCGGTTGCCTACAACATCACGCCTGCGATGTCTCGCGCGTGGGTTTGCTTCCGCCCGATGCCCAACGTTGACGGCCAGGTCTTGGTCGATGCGATCCAAGCAAAGGCCGACGAATTGGGATTGGATTTGGCAAAGTCCGCAAAAGAAGGGCCACCTTTGTGGGTCGATCCGGCGGCCCCCGAATTGCTGCGGATGTGTGAATGGGTTGGCCAGGATCGTCCCGAGACCGTTTGTTACGGGACCGATGGAGGGTGCTTTACTGAACTGCAACGATTGTTGGTTTGTGGACCTGGCAACATCGATCAGGCGCATACCGCCGACGAGTGGATCAGCATGGATGAACTGGTTCGCGGTGTCGAAATCTACCACCTGGCGATCCAACGCTGGTGCCAACAGGCTGCCTGAACCACACTGCTATTTGACGGAAACGCCCTCCAGGTGGAAGACTGCGAAATGCCCCGAACCGTCGGGATAGAGAAATTCCTTAATGCGAAATTTGCCCTTCACGGTCACGGGACGGGTGGTGAAATTCGTCGTAACTCCGTTGACTAGGTTGACGATCACGCAATCAAACAGCGCCGCACCTGGTCCAAAGCAGCACTCCTGGTTATCACGCACCAAGACAAACTCATCGATGTTTGTTTCCCGAAACAGCGTCGCCGGCAGGATGTAACCACGAATTTGCACAGTCCGCTCGTGCAGACTTTCCACCCGTTCGGTCAGCATTTCGCGTTCGAATGGTTGATCCTTTTCGATATCAAACTTCAGGTCATCAAAGGTGATCTCACCACGCAAGAACGCAGACTCGCGAGCCCTCCGATCACGCTCCTCCTTGGCGCTATCGGCTGGCTTGCCAGAATCTTGACCCAGACAAAGGCCGGGTAGGAGGAAAAGCGTCAAGCTAGCGAGCAGTACTTTCACAACGGTACCTAAGTTGGCGTGTTGTCTTTCATTTTGCGTGTTCGGCACGCAAGCGGTAGTAAACCGGGTTGTCAAAATCTTTTCGCGTTGCCCCGCTGGGGGTCACCATGAAACGACCCGCCAGTTTGATCTTTCGCAACCCTGATCGCACGGTCTGTCCATCGGTTAGGGTGACTTCCATCATGTCTGTGCTTCGCGGCTGGCCCCCAAAACAGCAAGTGCCCAAGTCAGGAACAAGGACAAATCGCGATAGCTGACCGCTGCCGGACGTCGGATGGATGTATCCTTTCAAAAAAATGTCCTGCTTGTCCAGTTCAATGGCGGCCGCTGTCGGAACATCGGGGGCTCCCGTGGGTTGTTGCAACGAGTAAAAGCTGATTCGCGCGTACCCCTCGGGCACCTCGGTCGCGTAGGTGTACACATGGACCGATACCCCCCCTACCAGCAGCAGGCCATTGCCCACCAGACCGATTTGGGCCAGGAGGTTGCCGCTATATTCCTGAGGATATCGCAGTGTGGCACGGATTCCCAAAATCGCAGCCAGTAAACCAAACGCACACAAAACCAGCATCGGGGCAAACGTTGGGGTCAACCCTAATGCACCAAGCGGAGCAAGAACGACCGCAACGACCGCCGCCCTGCTGAGTGCACGGTAGGGAAATTCGCTTTCGCTGAAGGCGGTTTTCGGTGGAGCGTCAACCTGCTCCTGCTCCTCTAACTGCGTTGCCATGGCAGCACCCTGTCCTGGACGATGTTTGTGATTTCTAGGATGGAATGGTGAAAAAAACACCTGACCGCTACTGGTGCGAATCCTGTTTCCGCGAGGTACCCGACCAAGATTCCACGGTCTGCAATGCCGGTGTACCGCTGGTCAAAATCAGCCAAGCAGAAATCAAGAGAGTCCCCAGCATAAGGACCATTACGTTGAAGATCGCAAACCTGTTCGCAGCTTGTTGATTTGCCGGTGGTAGGGCGGCGAATGCGGTTCTTGGCCTGGCGTCAGCCAAGGCAAAACTGTCCTGGTTCGGTGCATTCGCTGACGAACTCCGAGCCAGACGGCTGGCCACCGGAACGATCCCAAGCAGACCGGCTTGGTCGTCCTCCCGCGTCGCCTCCAACGCCTTCCGCTTCTCCTCTTTGCGTTTTTCGCGATCGAGTGATGAACTGGATTTTTCCGCGGGGTCAGGCTGAACCACCGGTTTGGCAAAAAAAATGTTGGAACGTCGCACACTTTCCGGGTCGACCTCCGTCAATTTTTCCAGTGCCTGCGAAGCCTCGGGCTTCGGGCACGCACGGAGATAATTGATGATAGGAACCCGCACAAAGTTATTTTCCTCGGTCGCGTCTATAAACATTCGAGTCAACTGGTCGATCTTCGTCCAATCGCCCCATCGCGACAGGTCGGAGATCACTAAGTCAGCTAATTCCGGTCGTTCCAGGATGTAATATAAACTGGGCAGCAATGCCGACCTGGGAATGATGTCGGTTTCCGTGCCATGAAAGCGGATCGCCATGATCGCCGAGTAGGTTTCGGTGTAGGGTGCTTTCTTGTTCTCCAAAAACAGTTCGTTAATCAGCGGAAGACCGGATTCGCCCGCAAGTGTCAGATAGCAAGCAATCAACGCATCCAACCCGCCTTCCTTTGCACCGCGTCGGATCAGCGTTTCCAGCAACGGCAATTCCTCCTGGCTGCCGCAAACACCCAGCATCGTAAAATATAGCCGTTTCCGATCAGCGGGCATGTCCGGGTCCTGAAGCCACTTCAGAAGTTGATCCCGATCCATATCCTCCTTGATCGCCGTCACATATTCGTAGGGAGTCACCGCAAACTCGTCGTACGCATCGCGAGCCAACATCGCCTCCTCATCCTCCAAGTAATTCATGACAAAACGCAGCCGTGCGGCAGGATCGTCAGGAAGTTGGTGCATGTGATTGACGTACGCCTCACCCCGCTGAGTGATTGGCATGGAGGACCACTGTGGGTTGGCGGGCTCCACCCCAAACAACAGGAAGCGACGCTCCGCATCAACGTTGCCGTAGTAAACCGGCGTCACAATCGTGTCGAGTTTTACATAGTCATGTCCCTGCAAGACACTGACGACACGCATGCGAAGTCTGCCGGTGTCGGGGTCAGCCATTTCCCCTTTGATCGACTGGGCAATCACCACCAGATCCATCGTCGCCATTTCTTGTCGCAGCGTCTGCCCGACAGCACTGCAAAACGGGCAAGCGAAACTCCGCGACTGGCCGCTGGTTCCGATCACCAAAATCAGGAACAAAATCAGCCACGGATGACGATTAACACGCATGGGAGCCTCAAAATTCTTTGCTGACACATTCACCAACGGCGCGGGGCGGTTCCGCCACCGACATCGAAGTCATTATAGGACATAAAGTAGTAACCTGGGGAACCGGAAGATAGCGTTTTACTGGTCCAGCATGAAGAATTTGTAACGATCAGCAACAACGGTGGCGGTTGGGAACGATTTGCCGAGTGACTGGAAGGCAGCACAACCCTGAAAATCAACGACGCTCACACGACGGGGTACAAATAGCCATCTGTACAACGTAGTAGTCATAGGTTGAAGCCAACAGACGGCTGATTGCAGAGCAGAGCAGCATCTCGGCGTTTAGCGAAGCGGGCTCAATGACTAGCGGATTTCGTTTCCCTCTCCGGCAGGACCCTCCCTGCTATTGGCGGTACGCAGGGCCCGGAGATGACAAGGAAGGCTGACGATTGGACAATCGTCATTGCCGCGCCGTTTAGGAAGCCTCTGGCAGACTGGTGGTCACTATCGACTGTTGATCGTTGGGCCAATCGGTAACAATTCGCAGTGAGATGAATCCAAGATCTTCCAGATGCTCCAGCAGCATGCGAAGCTGGCTGCCACGATGGTGCTGCCCAGCGATGACCTTGATTTGTTGTTCCACTTGCTGACGTTGGATTCGCAATAAATCTCGTTGTCGCGTCGAAGCAATTGCGTAGGCGGATTTCAGATATTGAAGCCGTTCGTCCAGAAAATCCTGTTGGCTTGCCCTTTGTTCTAGAAACTGGACCAGTTGTGGCAAATTGATTTTGCGCCACGGTTCGTCGTCATCCAACCGGACGGCGACACGCTGCCGCAACAGCAAACGGCGGCCCGCGAGTAGTTCGCATTGCAGCCGTACCGCCACCTGTGGCGTGTCGTCGTAATGCAATTGCACTTCGCAACTTGCCCTTCGTCCCAGTTGGCCTTCGCAAGGATTGACGCCGACGGCGGTGATTTTTTCCGGCAGGTGAAACTGCAGCGACCAACGCGATGCGGTTGCCTCGGGGGCGGTCTGCAGGGGCCAAGCTTGACGGTAGTCCCATTGCCGGAAATCAAAGGTGATCGGATCGATTTCAATGCTTGGACGCAGGAAAACCGTATGCCATAAATCGTTGCTTCGTAAGTGCAGCCGGCCGTTGCTCAAGCCGCTAGATCGCGCTGCATCAATGGGCTGGTTCCAACGCCATACGGTCTTCTGCAGATCATCCACAACATCATGGAAGATGGTCGCAATTGGTTCGGCATCAATCGGCATTTCCGAACGCAGCAAGTGCCAACGCCCATCGGCCTGATCGACCAGTTGCCAATCGGAATTGCCGCCAGGAAACAGGAGACGAATTTCCTGCACCGCAGCCTCCAGCAGCAGCATGTCCGCTTCGCCATCGGAGTCGGACAGCGTATCCAAGTGAACCGCCTGACTGGCTTGCAAGCGAACGGGATTGTCTGGAACCGCGTCAGCGTCCTCCTCCGTCAACATTTCATCCTGACTGCCCTCCTGATCGGATTGTTGGTCGATGGGTTGAGGCAAGTCGCCTTCACCCCCCCGATCAGCGGACCCGGGACCCGAACTGCCCGTGGGCCGAGATAACGTTCCGAAATCAAGTGCTCCCAGCGGCAAATCAACCTGTTGCCCATTGAGCAAATCATCAGTGGTACCTCTCGCTGCAGCGTCGGCGAAACGCTCCGCTCCGGACACGATGTCCGGTTTTAAGAAAGACGTCTCCGGTGCTGAGGCCGGTTCACCGTCGAACGCCCAGTCGATTCCCGG
>SLFV01000424.1 GCA_007124075.1 Roseimaritima sp. | reverse complement strand
GTTGCACTCCGGTTCGCCACAATCTGCCGCGCGGACAACGGATGATGGAACCTGGCCCCGGCGTCGGTGGTCCTGGTCCGGGCGTACTGGGGCCACCAGCAATGGCACCACCGATGACGGGTGGATATCCGATGGGGGCAACGGGCGTCCCCAGCGGTATGCTGATGGCGGAGCAAGAAAACGCCGCCAGTTCGCCGGGTTCGTTAAGTGCCAAAAACGATCATCCAGCAGCCTCTTCCGAGACCGGTGAAATCGCGCAGGTGCAGTACTGCGGACCCGGGGGGGGGGCTGTCGATGGCTTGGGCATGCCGGTAATGGGGCCGCCGCCGACGGTTCAGGTGACCTTCAGTAAGCCGGAATCGATGCACGTTTTTTACAGTGTGTCTGGCACGGGGATGTTCGATAGCGAACCGTTGGTGGTGCCTGCTCGACAAAACTTCCCACAGGGGGGGCTGTATCGATTAAGACTGACCAACATCCGGAATCGTGAAGGGGTCGAACTGTACCCGACGGTGGAACTAGCTTACGCGAATCCACGCACCGGCGCGTATTTGGCGCACAATGCGATTCCTATCCAGTTTACCGACGAAGATCTTGATCAGGTTTTAACGGGTAACTTCGTGACCAAAGTGATCTATTTGCCTGACCCCGACTTCCAAGGCGCTGCTTTAGCGGGCATTGACACCTTGGTCAGTACGCGCCTGGATCCAGGCGTCGACCCGATCGTCGAAGCCGATCGTCGCGGTTCGATCCTGGCAATCATTCGCCTGGGTGATAAGGACATTGAATTGACTCCAGGAGTCAGTGGCGAATTTGCAGTTGGGATGGCATCTGCGGGAGGGCTGGGGGGGCTTCCCGTCCCTTTGGGGCCAAGCGCAA
Organism: Roseimaritima sp.; assembly: GCA_007124075.1. Taxonomy (GTDB): domain Bacteria; phylum Planctomycetota; class Planctomycetia; order Pirellulales; family Pirellulaceae; genus Roseimaritima. The sequence continues at coordinate 4,766 of SLFV01000424.1, read as the reverse complement.
GCTGCGGCACGGGAAGTTGTAACTCGGGTAGTTGCTTTTCCGACAACGGCAATCCACTTGGTGGGATGGGGCCGCTGCCGCCACAATTGCCCGGATTGGTGTCGGGATACAACACGCCGCAGTACGGCATGCCTCACACGGGGACTCCGATCGGCCTGCCAGGTCCACCGCACATCCCGTTGGGGGCACCTGCCGGGTTGAGAAAGCACGTGATGAAAAATCACACGCCAACGCATTTGCCCCAGCCCGTCAACGACGTTCGGATCGGCGTCCGGCATGCCCCGGGCGTCAGCTATCCCAATCCGGTCAGCCGCATGCATGTAACCGAGCAAAACATTCATCCGGGTGTTCCCTACGGTCGTCCGTTGTATGACATGCGGAGCCAGAATGTTGACTGCACGAATGAGTAGTTAATCCATGGTCGACGAGGTTGCCAGTTGATTGATCGCTACCCATGCGGACTGCTTTTGTCTTCATGGGTAGCCTGCGTGCAAGTCGGCCCTTCCATTTGACCAGCAGTTGTATCCATCATGCCCCATAAAGCGAACATTCGATTCCTTTCTCTCGCTATTAGTACGGCAACCGTCCTATTGCTGGGGGGTTCTCGCGAGGCGAACGGGCAGGCCACCTCTGGCCAGTTGCCAGGAAATGTTCACTACCTTCATTCGGGAGACCTTCCTCCTGGGTTTATCGGTGGGGCGAGGTTGCAACGACGGGGAGCAGTTCAGGGTTACTACCAACCCGTACGACTTTCGGGGCCTGAGGGGGTCCGGTTTTCGCTTGCTGACGGAACGACGTTTCCACCGACCGAAGCAGGGGCTTTACACGCGGGCTTGCTGATCGGTGCCGTGTACAGAATTAGAATTACGGACATCGCTGATTCGCCGGGACTGGAAATTTATCCAACCGTTGAGGTAATCGATCGGACCTATCCGCCGCCAGGGGAGGCGTTGCGGTTTCCGATACCGATCAATATCGATCGGCTGGATTTGCTGGATGCAAGTCAAGGACGGATGGTCACGCGAGTTATCTATCTGGAGGATTCGGAGCAGGCGTTACCTTTGGCGGAGACGATTGATTCCGCCCGCACGCTGGAGATCAGTTCGCGGGAGGATCCACTGAAAGTCGCCGATCGTTTGGGGCGTCCGGTCGCGATTGTGCGGATCGGATCGTTGCTCCCGCCTGCTGAACCTAGTTTGCTGCCCCAGTTTTTCTTCGGCAGCCCACCGTGGTTAACGATGACTCCGATTCAGAAGCAACAGGAACCGGCGAATGCCCTTCCCGTAGGGGAGAGCAAGTTTAATTTCCGCCAACAACGATAAAGAACCGCTGTGACTGTGAAACATTTGAAGCGATTCGATATGAACCCAAATCTGGCATTGGCGCTGGTTGGTACCACTGTCCTACTTGGTTTGCTGGGCTGCGCGGTACCGACGTCACCGGCTGGGAGCCAGGACGTATCCACGCGGAACATTCCGGCTGTGCGCTCCACGCCATCGTCGGCAACGCGGCAAGCTCCGAACCGTGTTACGGACGCGAAGCCCAGCGAAATGGTTGCTCAACCGCCGGGCTCGGTTAGGCAGGTCGGTTACGATTTGCACGCCACTGCCTCGTCTGGGCAGCCAGCTTCTGGGCAAGCGTCCGGCGCAGTTTCCAGTCCGGTCTCCATGCCTGTCGGAAGCGAAAGGCAAACCAACGGAAATGTTCAGGCGGCTGGGTGGCATCACCGTGCGCTAAGATCGCGGGCATTGGCAGGGAATTCGGACCCAGCCTGTTTATCTGCCCAATGCGCGCATGGGAGCTGCAATAAATCCCAATATTTTACCAGCGGGCCCTGGAATCAGTTTGGAATCGATCCCCATGAATTTCTGTGCGACGGTGGTGATCGCCACGACAACGCGCACGTACGACTGGACGACAAGCTGGTGGGTATCGAACTGGAGGATACGGTCGTAAAGTACAACACCGAAGCGGGAGACATTCACGTCGTTCCAAGTAATCGTGTGTGCGTCTATGCGCCCAGGTTTGCGGCCGTACGCCGAGTGTCTGAGGCAATTCTGGACGAACGTGTCGTTGCAGCTCGCGGCTACAACATGCCTGAGGGCCCGTTGACCGAACAGTCCGAACAATTGCGTTCCTCGGTTACGGCACAGTATAGCCCCGAACGCGCGGTTTTGGCTCGGACGCCCGACGCGATGCGGGACCGTAATCGTGGTGTGCCGATTGAAAATGTTGATCAGCCGATCCTTGCGCAAGAGACATTGGCGGTGCTAGCCAATCTGTCCTTGATCACTCGCGGGATATTGGCCGAAGCGGATAAACCATGGATCAGTAAGGGAGCGTTAGCGGCGGAGAGTTGGAGCCTGAATGAAAACGTAGCGGTAACGGTCGATGGAAAACAGCCGCTTGAAATAAATGCTGAAAAATCAGCTCAGGAGTTGATCGTCGTTGATTTCGGTGAAGGCCGGTTGCGAATCTGCAAGCTGGCCGATAAGGACAGCGCTCTGCCCGGAGAGATCGTCAGCTTCCTGTTACGCGTCGACAATGTTGGCGATGCACCTGTGGAAAATGTGGAGATTACGGACAATCTGACCACCCGTCTGGAGTACGTTCCCGACAGCCAAACCTGCAGTCGAGGCGCAATTTTTGAAACCGAAGCCAACGAGGGGCAGTCATTGCGGCTGACCTGGAAGCTTACCGACACCATCAAGGTAGGCGAAAGTGCCGTGGTTCGTTTTCAGTGTAAGGTTCGCTAGGCAGATCTTTTCCAAACGATCGGCGTGTCATTTACGGGCGGGTTCTGCGGGAAGCCAGCCCGAGAATCGAGACAAATAAAGCGCAACCAATGATCGACCACAAAACCGGGAATTGATTGCCACCGATTTGCACGATGAATGGCTCTGGCAGGTTAAATTGGCGTTTCAGCCACAAACCCAACGTCGCTCCGATGAATCCGAGCACAATCGACACCAAGCACCCTCCTCGGGGAAACCCCGCAATCGTTTGCCCCAGACTGCCACAGATTGCAGCAACAACAAGTAGCAACAGAACTTCGACAAGGTTCATGGTGGGTCTTCTGACCTGAAGCTATAGGGTAAGCGGAATTCCAGGCAGCCGTCCCCAATGGAATGCGTAACCTGAGCGAATCGAAAGTGATCGTTCTGCGTCGCCAATTGGTAATGCAACGCACGGACCGCGAGGAAGCCGAGCGCAATTGCGAACGCGGTGGACGAGGCTCCCCGCAACATGCTATTTTCAGTATACTCGAATCCTTCCATCTCAAACACTGCGGTTCCGCTTCGCCCCGGTTTGCAGCGGCCTCTTTTTCGTTAGGCTGACCGAATCATGATGTACGTGCTTTTTGCCATGGTCGCACTTGGCGGCTTACTTCTGCTTTTACTGTTGTTTGGTGTCCAGGTTTTTAATCGATTCGTGGCGCTGCGAAATCGAGTAGACAATGCGTTTTCTCAGATTGAGGTACAACTGAAACGTCGACACGACCTGATCCCCAATCTGGTTGAGACCGTGAAGGGCTACATGAAGCATGAACGTGAGACTTTGGAAGCGGTGATCAATGCCAGAAACAGCGCTGTCAGCGGCTTGCAGGGGGCAGCGGCCGACCCGGGCAGTGCCGACGCAATTGCAGCGATGGCGGCAGCGGAAAAAGGCTTGTCTGGAGCTTTGGGACGTTTGTTTGCGTTGGCGGAGGCTTACCCCGATCTGAAGGCAAATCAAAACATGATGCAGTTAACCGAGGAGATTACTTCGACGGAAAACAAAATAAGCTTCGCCAGGCAGGCGTACAATGACGCTGTTACGGCCTACAACATCTACAAACAAAGTTTTCCTCAGGTTATTTTCGCCGCTTCCTTCGGGCACTCCACCGATCGACAACTGCTCCAGTTCGATAGCCAACAGATCGCTGAACCCCCTCAGGTGTCATTTTAGGGACTGTTGGGAAAGCCGGTGGCGACGGGGTGCAAAAATCCTTAGTTGCTGTTTTGCCGTTCCTTAATCCGTTTGCAGCGAGCGACATCGATTGGGTACGCAATTTTTCGACAGGCAAGAACGGGCACGCCAAAACACCATTTGGCTGGTGGTCATGTTTGTCTGTTGTTTGGCACTGTTGGTGGTTGTCAATCTAGTTGTGGTTACCACCGTCAGCACGATTCTTGATCCCGATCAGGAAAACCAGATTTACGTCCATTTATTCGGAGACTTCGTTGTTGGCACAAGGCATCTAGCCTTGGGGGGGTTCGCCGCGTTTGTCACGGCGTTAGTTATCGTGACTGGCACGATTTATCAGGTTGTCATCTTACGCAGTGGTGGTGGTCGCGGTGTCGCGGAGGCACTGGGGGGGCAGCGTGTGCATCCAGACACCACGGATCCTACCCAACGACGTTTATTGAATGTTGTGGAGGAGATGGCGATCGCATCCGGTACCCCCGTCCCTCCCGTCTATCTATTGGACGAGTCCGCCATTAACGCATTCGCTGCTGGTTACGCACCGACGGATGCTGTGATCGGGGTGACACGGGGCAGTTTGGAGCGTTTGCGTCGCGAAGAACTTCAGGGGGTGATCGCGCACGAATTCAGCCATATTCTCAACGGCGACATGTGTCTGAACATTCGCCTCATTGGCGTCTTGTACGGAATTTTGCTGCTGACCTTAATCGGTCGTTTACTGCTGCGCAGCTTGTACTTTGCCGGTGGAAGCTCGCGCAGCAGGAATGACAAGGGCAACGGGCTGGTCATGGTGCTGTTCG
>SLFV01000570.1 GCA_007124075.1 Roseimaritima sp. | reverse complement strand
TTATCGCTGGCTGCCAGGAGGCCTGTTTGGGAATCTAGGTCTAGGGTTTGCGAAGTGCCAACCAGAGTTTGTTTGTCCTTATCGGCGAACAGCTCAACTTTCCAGCGCTGCAGCCCCTCGTGAATGCCCTCCCTCGTAAACCTCACGGTTGCCTTTTCGTGCGGGTTCCCGTCGGCATCATAGATCGTGATTTGTCGCTCGAAACTTTCATTCGCTGCGTCGATCGCTTCGACCCGTGGCAAACGCAAGAACCAATCGACATGGTTGGTACTAAACTTATCGGCCAACTTGTCGATATCGGGCAGTTCGCCATCGCTGGTAATTGCATCGAGAATTCCAGAGAGCGACATCGACGAGACGCTGAGCACATTGCTGACGCCCACGACGCTGGCGATGGAGACCGAAGCATCGTCAGCGTCATTGGCACCATCCTCAGGCAGCGAAGCTTCGACCAAGGCTGGCAACCGCGCGCAATCACACTCGAAGTCCACCAGCTTGCCGAGCCAGTCGAGTACTTCCTGGAAGCCGCTCCGGACCTCTTCACCAATCACGGGCCTCGCCGGGGGAGCGAATGTCATTACCGGTGGTGGATTGATCTGGATGCTTAATGCGTTCGTGTTTTGGAAAGCCAAACTCTGATCGAACACCGCTACCGGCGAAACGCGCCCCCGATTGATTTCTGCGGCCAATAACGCGTCGGTTACACGAACCTCATGCAGCGTAATGCGTTTGTAGAGGTACTGGTCGTTGTTAGCTTCGGGGCCATCCCAGGCCACCTTTTCAAATTTCTCGACCAGCCGCAGGACTTCCTGCCCGTGCGGTGTCAATTCTCCTGCCTCCGAGAACGGCAGATTGACGTTGAACAGGTAATCGACGGCCATCCCTGCATCATGCCCGGGGTGAGGATGAAATTGTCCCGGCTGACCTGGACCATTGGTTTGACTCAATCCGCCCACGCCGATATGAAGACTCGCGGGGCTATCGCCAGACTTCAGTTGACGAGCAGACTCCTTGACAATGTCAATCAGCCAGTTCGTCCCATGGTGGCGTGGATCGTCAACGTAGGGGCCTGTAACCAAACTGAAGCCAGTGCTGGGTTCGATCCGTTCCCAAACAGGCGCGTTCACGGCGTTGATGTAGTTGAACGCCTCGCCACGCACTGAGTCCTGCAACTCAAACGGTTGATTGGTCACCGTGCTATTGAACAATCCAGCAGCGTGCCGGGTTCGCGGACCAACGATGCCGTCAACGATCAGTTGCTTGCCCTGAAAGTCGGGAAAGTTCAAATACCGCAGCCGTTGCTGCATCTGTGCGATTTCGTAGCGAGTCGCGGCATTGGACACGACACGGTCGCCATCCATCACCCCGCTGGCACCCGGCAGGATTGTCAGATCAAGTGAACGCACCGGGAATAAATCCCAGCCATCGGTACCCTTGACTAGGCTCCAGTGCTCGTTGACGCTGGTCCTGATCAACATCTGATCCAGGAACTCTTCCCCACCTCGCCTGATTTCACGGGCCATAACGGTGGCATCCTCAGGCAAGTCCGGAATCGAATCCCCTTCCGCGTTTTCGACTAACAGACCTTGTAGACCGGTGGTGGTCAGCCCTTGGCCGCTATGGATGGTATCGACGCCTGCGATCCGCGCAACAGGGGCTTCTCCGATGCGATACCACAGCCGCATGGTGCCTTGAAAGCCCGGCTCATTGGCGTTCTCGTCACCGGGCAAATCTCCGGTCACGGGTGGGGCAACCACCATTCGGCCCGTGTTGGCAAACCCGGGGCCTAACTTGTCGCCCTGGCGATCCAATTGATTGCTGAAAATCACATAGGCGTCGACCGGAACGGGCGTGTCACTGCCCGGGCTTCCCGGCTGAAACGCGGTCGTGTTGAGATGATGGTCCTCGCGGAGAACGTTCTGATCAACGTGCAGTGTCGTCGTCAGATCGTTCTTGCCGATCAGGTCCCAGCCAACAACATTAAAGCCGGTTTGACCGGGATGCCGCTGGCTGAGGTCGACTTCGATCAAGTCGCCCACACGACCGCCCGCTTGAAGGGACACGTTGTCAACGAGCACAAACCCGCTGAGGTTCTGGTTCGCTGGGGGTGACAATCGAAGCGTCAATGTTTGCACTCGATCGCGTAACTCACGCGGAATCGCAAATCGCTCGCGCTGCCAGCTGGTCGGATTCGCCCCCAGCGGCACGGAACCAATCAAGACACTGCCAACCAAAACATCTAAGGCATGTCCCGCGCTATCGGCAGAAACCTGATATTCGAACTCCAAAACACCCGCTTGCGGGTCCAGGTAAAAGGCGTTGTGCGTGCGACTGGGACCACTTGCGCTCAGGCGGAGAGCCTGGTTGTTTTGATTGTTTGGTACGGCAGAACGTTGCAGCGTTCCCGTTCCGCTCCCTCCATGATGGGACCAACCGGGGAAAATGTTGTTGTTATTGACGAACCAATTCGCCGTATCGCCGCGAAACTCAAAGTCGCCGTTAACCAAGGGCAAAGGAGCCGCGAGCCGAGAAGGCCAATTACCAACCTGAATCTGATTGGCCGTCAGCCCGTCTGGCATCGTGGGGGAAGGGCCACCCGTGTCGGGGTTGACTATTAAATCCGAGGAAAAGCGGTGCGGTTGTTCTTTATCTCCAGGAACACCGGCGGGGAGGCTATAGAAATTCTGTGCTGGCAACTCGAATCCGGGATCGCTGCCATCTTCGCTCGCAAACAGTTGGCCCAGATAGCTAATTGCATGGCCTTGTTCCCCAAAGTATTCGGGGGCGGTTTGTCCTGAATTTTGAAGTACGGCTGGCCGAGGCAGGTTATCGGTCGCTTCCACACCGATGATCGAACTGGAGTACCAATAGTCCCACACATAGCTATGGTCTCCAGCGACGTAGGTTAGTGAATATTCTCCCGTCGAAGGCAACCCGTCGTGCGTGCTCAGCCAGCGATTGTGAGCACCGGGGATGGGGCGACCTCCCGGTACTAGCTGACTACTCAAACCGCCATGATTTCGCGTTTGAAAATAGACATCCGTGAACGTCACGTTGTCCCAGTGCGTTACTCCGTAGTTGAGTTTTCGGTCTTGCTCCGTAACGCCGGGCTGTGGCAAACCAGTGAGGTACTGCTCTTGTGCAGTGTCAAAAATGAGTCCGGTTGTGACTGCCCCTTGGGAAAAGTCATGGGGATCAAGATAAGTCGCTTGAGTGACATCAATGTTGTAGGCTGCCAATCGCTCGATGGCATTGCTGTTGACTGCCGATCCGAACGAGTGGGCAATGAAGTGCAGGGAACCTGACGGCCCCGTCCCAGACGCCGGATCAATCACCCCCAAATCGACCAGCATGGCAAACAAGGCGTCTCCCGCAGCCTGGGTCCAACCGCCGGATAATTCATTCGACTCGGCTGCCCAATCGAAGAGTACGACTAAATGCTCACCATTGACTTCCGCATCGGGCAGTAAATTGGGCAGACGTCGAAGCTGAAACCTTCCCAGTTTGCCTTCATCCGGGACGTCGTAATCAGCAAACCATCCGCCCGTACGATGATGCAGAGCCTGAGCCATGGGCATCAACGAGTCACCATCGCGATTGCCTGGCTGAAAGCCATGGGTGATCACCGTGACATGCTTGATTTCTCCCGAAGCTGCCGCAGCTCGCAAAGAGGTTAAGGATGCGGCAGCACGATTCTCATCAACTAACTTCTCGTAAGGTGTCGTTGGCTCCCAGTTTTCGTCTTGAGAATCGCTGATCGCATCGGGTTTCAGCCACTGTTGCAACAGATGCTCGGCTGATCCATAACGATCCGTAACGAGATTGACCAGTCGAGCAAGTTCCTGACGAGTCTGCTGGGCGGCGAGAATCGTAGCCAGCCCAAAGCGGGCGTGAGTTTCATCTCCTTTGTACAGGTCACTGCGGGGGATGGCAACAGAATCAGGGGCGTCATCGAAGCGATACCACACAACTCCGCTGGTCAAACCCACCAATTGCTGGTTGCTCGATGGATCGCCAGGCTTCGGTGTATTGACCAGCACGACTTGCGCGTCATAACTCCCGTCGCTTCCGGGCAAGTCGATTTGCTGACTCAACTGCTCAAGGCCGCCGACTCCAAACGGTGTCCGAGGCGTCAGATCCTCTCCCTGGACAACAGCGACGTTAGCAACGGGGGCATCCGCGACGATCGAGTATGATGAGAAGTTATCCCAGTAACCGAGACTCTGCTCGGCCAGTGCGTGCCGCAAGCTGTCGCCTGCCATGGCGTCTGTCAGGCTCTGCTGTGACACCTCGGGAAAATTGTCGCCCAAGTTGGCCGTGCAGGTGGTCTGTTCCGTGCTGCAGTAATCGAGGATGTCGATCCAGTTGGTGTAGGCGTAGAACGACTGGGCCGAGTGGACGATCTTGCCAAACTTGGCCGCGACGCCCGACCAGTTAGGATTTTCGGGCGACGCATAATCCAGTGCTTGATCGTAAAAGCGATTGATGCGATCGATAGTCGCATCGAAGCGCGAGTCTTCAAATCGGTTGGCGGCACTCGTGTTGCGCAAATCCAACTGTTCGGCATTGGCTTGCCGAATCTGCTCAACCACCGAGTCATTCAGAAATCCCAGCGACTGGCTGGTGATTTCTTGATGCAGCGGCGCCGCGAACAGCATAAGCCTTTGCTCAAGCAGTTCCTTCACCAACCGGCGACGTCGTCGAAGCGCCCAAGAGGAAACCGAACGTAGCGACCGCCGACGCCAGTGGCGGGCCATGCCCGACTGGGACGCCGAGCTCTGGGAGTTGGGGAAAGGCATGATCAGTACGTCCCAAGTCAAGCGAGCAATGTGGCGGAGCCTCGGGCTCAGCCGATCGGATTTCGTGGATCCTGCGGCGGGTGCAGGTCGCACCATCGGGGTTAGCCTAGTGGGGGGATGACCGGCTTGCAACGACTGGGGCCCCCTGAATAGCGGTTTTTTGAGGTGGTGTTTGTACACTACACCGGACGTTCTGCGAGCGTTGCGCCATCCCCCCGGGCCTGAATGTCCGAACTCCAGAGAGCATGGTCGAGTTAGTCGTTGACTCGGCACGGTGAATGCCTCCACGCAACCTGTGTCCCCTCGGAAGCCTCGGTGTCCGGTGATCGCAATCAATGTCGTTGCTCCGTCGTCAGGTCCGGGTTGGTGGTCCATTGCCCCACGAATCACCCACCGCCTTTCCGGGCTACGGGAAGCCTTTGGGAACGGTCACGGCTAGGGATGGTGTTCGACTCAGTGCTAGCGGAAGAAGCCAGGAGAGCCGTCTCGGCTGCGGACGTTGAGCGGAGAATGTCTGATTCTCGGGAGCCTGCTGGGAGCATTCCGAGGCGATCGGTGAGGGTGCCGAGTACCCCGCGGTATCTTCACCGGGAGAGCACGTGTCTACCTTCGCCTACCGTCGCACGCTCGTTCACGCCAGCTTGATGACGGCGGTCTGATTGCGTGACTGCTCAACGAACTCCGGGAAGGGGGCAGACACCGGTTCCGCTCGATTACCTGTCCCTTCTCTTTCAACTGGCTCCCTGCCAGCAGCGGATGAAGTTGCGGAGGGGGATTCAGAGGGCCTGCGATTGCAACCGCCAACGACACGACTGACTCATCAAGGTGGCTCTGGTGCATGCTTGCTCTCGCTCGTCGGAGA
>SLFV01000567.1 GCA_007124075.1 Roseimaritima sp. | reverse complement strand
TGGGCAAATTGCTGTTGGGCAAATTGCTGCTGGGCAACCATCTGCCCTTCCGCGGGGATCGCTTGCTGCATGACCGCCGGCGGCAGTGGCGCGGGGTGCATCATCGGCTGCGCGCTTGGGGCTGCCGCAGTGGCGGTAACGGGAGCCGTTTCGAAAACCTCGATCTGGTCGATCACACGCTGGACACCGGGGGTGTGCCGAGCCAAATCCAGAATCAACGCTTTCTGCTGCTCGCTGGCGGCGCGACCATCAATGTACGCGTCGCCCGCTTCGACCGAGATGTCGACACCGAACCCGCGCAATTGACCGTCACGTTGCGCCTGCCCGATCCGGTGGACGATGGCCGACGTCAGCATTTCGTCCGCCTCGGGGGCTTCGTTGGCCGATGCTGGCAGGATCGCGGTCGCGGACTCCGCAAGATCCTCGTTACCATCGGCTGTCATCAGCATCGAGCCAGGCATCTGAAGCGGGCCCGCAACCGAGGCTTCCGGTTCCAAAGCGACCTGTTCCCGCACCGCACCGTCAACTTGTGGTTCAACCTCGACCTGCGTTGGGGTCATCGGCAATGGTTCGGTGACCAGGCTTTCCATTTCAGACGGTTTGATGCTGGTTTTCCCTGAGAGGAATTCACGCAGCGAAACAATATTTTCGGTAGCGGGTGTGACCGGAGTGGCTGCCGCTATCACACCTTCGGTCTGCGTGATATTGATTTGATCAACGACATTCGCCACACCATCCAATCCTTCCGCAGCCGACAAAACCAATGACTTTTGAGCGTCGCTGGCCACATTCCCGGAGAAAATCACCACACCCTGGTCGACTTTCATGTCCAGTTTAAAACCCTTCAGGGTCCCCGCCGCACGCTCCGCCTGAAGGCGTTGGCTGATTTGTTGAGCGATTTCATGATCGCCAGCCCATCCCAAGCTGGGACAAGCAGCGGCCAGTGCCAGCACGGCTGCTTTTAAAAAGAAACGTCGCATCGAATCCCTCCTTCGGTCCTCTGCATTGATAACCTAGCAAATCGATGGGCCGCTAGGCTGCCGCTACACTTTGGGTTGGTTTCTTGACACCGACCGACCATCAAGCCATTCGATGCGCATTTCGGACTGAGATGCACCAAGAAACCGGTCTACGTGAATGAATGTCGGCGAAATCGAGGTCCTGATAGTAGGTTTTTTCCGATTTTGTTGGTCAGAACCAACGCTCCCATTGGTGGACTGGTCCGGTTAGGAGGGATTTGAATGATTAGGAGGCCCGTAAGATCCGCACAAAAGCGGTGACCGTCAGCAGAATGCCCACGGCGGGGACGACTGCGGGCAGCAAGCGTGGCTGCACCGCCACGACGCCGACTGCCAGCAAGATGATCGCCAAGAAACCCGATGGGAGCCAATTGGCCGGTTTGCGCAGCGTCGGCCACGCAAGCCATAACGCCCCGCATGCGGCACCCAAGCGGAACAGCGAACCGGTGCCGAAGCGTCCGCTAGCGGAAATATTCAGCGGTGCAAACGTCAGCGTCAGCGCAGCCCCCACAAACAGGACCGCTAGTAACCCCAGGATGATTCTCCGCCAGTCATCGGCGGTTCGTGCATTTGCGCGGTTACTCATAGTCGTGAAAGCGTGCGCACCCAGCGGAGCAAAGTTTGTGGATCACGTTGTCCGGTACGAATGATTGGGTAGCCCAGCCTGGGCAACACCCCCGCCCAGCTAGGCAGGTCGTCATCCTCCGTGACCGGTAGGGCAAACTGCAATGGTAGGTCAACGTCGTTTTCCTTCAACCGAACCGCGGGGGGACGCAGTTCGGTTACCACGGCAATGCCACTGAAAGCCTCGGTTTCCGTGATCGCGACCACCAAAGCCATCGCAAAGCTAGCGGCTGCGGACTGGCCGGTGAGCCCGCAGTCGGAGCGATCAAGCTGAAGACGGTTGGCCAGTTGAGCGGCTGCGCGGGAGACCACGTCCGCTTCGGCAGGGGTCCAACGCTTTTCGTCCGCAGAGGCGATCACGGCCACCGCCACCGAAAACTTTTCCGCCGCGGATCGCCACGATTCCAACGCTTTTTCCAGCTCGGTGTCGCCCGGATCAAGCAGCACCACCAGCAAGCCCGCCAAAGGCGCGTCGCCGTCAGTCTCCGGTGCGTAATACCTGATTTGGTTAGCAACGTCGGGCAAAGCAAGCTGGGCGGTTTGCCACTGACCCGCCGGAATCGTTGGAAACATCTGGTCATCATCGGGCAGTGCCCGCAAGTTGCCCGCGATCGAAACGACCGTCGTTTCCAAATCGATTTCCCGGTCACCACGTCGCACCTTCCAGCGGAGTTTTTCTTCCGGATCGGCAAGCGCAATTTGCTGCCGCAGTGCCCGTCGCGAGACAATCGGGAGTTCCTGCAAGGTAATCAATTGATCGCCCAATTCCAAACCGCCCACCGCAGCGGGTGAGTCGGGCTGGATCCCTACAATCCGTAAGGTCTCCGCATCGCCACGGACGTAAATCCCAATCGACTGAAGGTCCAGCGGGGGGATGGTCTGCGCCAGCGTCGCGCTTAGTTCCAGTTCTTGATCGTCGCGCTCAATTCGCATGCGAATTTCATCCCCTGCATCAAATTGACCCAGGATCTGTTTCAACTGATATTGAAAGCTGATCGGTTGGTCCTCGATTTCTAGCCAACGATCGTTGGGCTGCAAGCCAGCTTTTTCGGCCGGGGAGCGCACACGAACGCCCGCAATTTTGGCGACAGGCGAATAAGGGTCGGCTTCTCCGGCGGCGATCCCCAGCAGCCCGGGATGGATATCGGTTCCCTACTGCATCCGCGGCACACGTCGCAGAACTTGATCGGTGGGTACTGCGAAGGCGATCCCGGAGTCATACCAGCCTGATTTCTCCTCGGCACCCGCGGCATCGGGCATCGCCGGGACCAAAAAACCCAGCACATCGCCTTGAATATTCAGCAGCGGACCGCCGTAAAAAAGCGGGGAGACGCGGGCGTCGGTTTGCAAGGCACGGCCGTGCAGCCGATCGACAGCACTAAGGATGCCAACCGATACGGCGGGCTTTCCGCCATCGGCAACCCGACCCACCGCGATGGTGTACTGCCCGATCTGGGTTGGTATGTCTGCCAGTAAGCTGACCGCGGGTAAAGGTTCAGGCGAATCGACCTTCAGCAGCACCCACTCGCGAGCCCGATCCTGTGCGACAATCGCAGCGGTCAATCGTTCGGCTGTCTGGGTGACCACCAAAATCGTAGCGGCTGGTTGCGCTGCGACCTGCGCTGAAGCAACGATCCAGCCATCGGGATCGATGATCGTCCCCACCGTCGGCGCACCGGCTCGCACTTCGGCGGTAGTCTCCGCGATCCCGATCAGTTCTATCCGAACGATCGCCGGAGCAACGCGCTGCACCGCTGCTTCGATTGCCGTTTGTTCCGCATCCAAAAAAGCTTCTTCCACTTCCGCACAGAATCCACCCTGGAGGAGTAACAGTGAACCGCCCCACAAAACAGAGGCAAGCCAGTACCAACGCATAAAAATATCCTGTTTCGGGAGAGGGCCGAGCGGTCGGATGCTGCTTGCGCCGTCGGTTCCGATCCACCCGCAGCTTATTGCGGGTTCCGTATTATAAACCAAAGGGCAGGGGACCACAGCGGTTGCAGGCGGGCTTTCCATACCAAGGCGAGCGGCAGATTAAACAAGCTGCTCAAACCGGAGTGTTTGCGGACTGCCGCCAACATTGGTAGTCGTGCTGTGCAAGCTTTGATTGTTTGTATCATACTGCTGGCTGAAACGGATGACGCACGAACCATAACGGCGAGCATGGATTGGCTCCCACCGCAAGCTCGGGAAATTGCTGATGGCACAAGATACGACCACCTGGCTGTTACTGATCCAAGCCGCGGCCACTTGGGGAATGGTAGGCTTGATTTGGTTTGTGCAAATCGTGCATTATCCGCTGTATACCAAGGTCGGGCCGGAGCAGTTTGTGACCTACCAGCAAGCTCACACGCGACTGGTGAGCCTGGTCGTGATCCCGCTGATGCTAGCAGAACTATTTGCAGCGGTTTTGTTGGCAGTTGCGAAAAACCCGTTGTTTCCGACGACGGCATGGGTCGCGTTAGCGCTGGTGTTGGCGATTTGGGTAGTAACGTTTACGGTACAAGTCCCGCAGCATAATCGGCTTTGTCAGCAATTTGATTTGCAGACAGCGCAGCAACTGGTGCGTGGTAACTGGATTCGTACGTTCCTATGGTCCTGCCGTGGTGGAATCGTGATTTGGATGCTGGAAAGATGGGTCAACCTGTCAAAAGTGTAGATGCCGCAGCGCCGCCCGATACTGCACCGCAGCCGGGCACCGCAGTCAAGCCTACCGTCGCGGAAACTTCCGCGGGTCGCTGGGAGCGTTGTCTGATACCGCTGATCTTGTTAGCCGTTGGGTTTTTGTTGGGGCGGTACACCAAACCGCCATCGGCTCCACCGGGACAACCGCAACCGGTGACGGCTCCGACACCCGCAGCGGTAGCAACGACGAAATCTGCAACCAAAGACGATCAACAGGAATCAACCACGACGTCGGAAGTCAGCATGGAGGACGTTCTGCGACTTGCGCGGGAATCTTTGACGCGGTTAGAAACCGAAATTGACGATTACACGGCGACGTTGGTCAAACAGGAACGGATCGGCAGTCAACTGCGGCCAGCCGAGGAGATTGAACTGAAACTACAGACCGCGCGGTGGGTTGACGGAAAACTGAAGCGTCCCAAGCGGGTCTACCTGCGGTTCGTCAGCCCCCAATCGCTTGCCGGACAAGAGGTCATCTGGGACCAGGCTGCAGCCGACGGGAAAATGGTGGCCCATGGTGCTGGAATTTTGAATGTCATGCGGGTGCGTCTGGAACCGGAGGGATTTCTCGCGATGCGCGGGAATCGGTATCCGGTGACCCAGATTGGATTAACCAATTTGGTACGAAAGCTGATCCAGCGAGGCGAGCGGGATCTTGAAGGGGATAACGTCGTGGTAACGATGTCGACGGGGCATCAGGAGGGGCAGACGCCCTGCACGCTGATCCAAGTCCGACGGCTGATGCCAACCGATGGGCCCGATGATTTCTCATTGGCCGAAATTAGTTTTGACCAGCAGCGATTGATCCCGCTTCGCTACACCGCTTTTGGCTGGTCCTCCGAAGGGGGTGAAGACACACTACCGATGATCGAGTCGTATACGTACACTAATGTGGAGTTAAATGTGGGGCTCACAGATTCCGACTTTGATCCTGATAACCTCGATTATCAATTTCCCTAATGCCTAGCGGTCCATGGATCACGTTAGTCGCCCGCGCGGAAATACGCATCGTGATCGGCCTGCGATTGGGTCCTTGCTGTTGCACCCCCTGCCCGTGCTTAGTCTCACGCTGCTATTGCTGTTGACGCTGGGAACGCTGGGGTTTCGGCAGCGGATCGCGGAATCGATTTTGGAGAATACGGCCAGCCAACTGCGGACGGTCCGCGACCTCCAAGTCAAAAAACTCCGTCGCTGGAGCCAGCGAGAGCTACACCAGCGACTGGCCTTCCTTGACGCGGAGCCACAGAACCGTCAATACCTGATCGACCTGTTGCAATCGGCCGACCACTCGGTTGCGGACAATGGCGCGACGTGGCCTGATTCAGGCTGGTTGCTGCTGACTCCCGG
>SLFV01000514.1 GCA_007124075.1 Roseimaritima sp. | reverse complement strand
CAACAGTTCCGCCAGCGTAACCTCGTCCGCTGGCAGGCCTCCACCGGAATCGGGAAACAGAACGCCCCGCTTCCCTCCAGCCATCCCATTGCGAATGGGATAGCGACCCGTCAGCAACGCCGCTCGGCTGGGAGTGCAAACTGGGGAAGCGACATAAAATTGGGTCCATTTCTGGCCTTCCGCCGCCATGCGATCCAAAGCCGGGGTGCGGATGACGGGGTTTCCAAAACTGCCTAGATCCCCCCAGCCCAGATCATCGCAAAAAATAACGACAAAATTCGGCGGTTGCTCCGCCGTAGCCTTGGCTGCCGCAGAACAAAGGGCAAATGAAATCGTTACAAAGATGCCGATGAACAAAAAACAGCGAGACATGCCAGGCGACTTTCTTCGGGTGTGTGTGGAATTTCAGCGTTTGCAGTGCGGTCGAGCCATCGGGGGATCAACAGCCGCTCAATTCCCGTGTCGCCCACCCCGTGCAGTCGGGATTGCGGAAAAGATCTCGAGCGAGCGCTGGGAGTACGGCAGTTAGGCAGACCCCGATGCTTCGCAGCCTGCGAGGGCGTCCAGTGTAACTTCCTGCCGATGCCGTTTTCAATGATTATTCGCGGGTATCTGAGAGTTATCGTGGAAGCGGCGATTGACGATTCCGGAACTCGTTGGCGGTAAATGATTGTGAACAGGAGCGGCTGTTGTTATCATACGACTGCCCGTCACTGGGCTACTTTACCTTAACGCCCTACACCGCCACCGTTCTTGACGTGTCTGATACGGGCATCCTGATTGACCAATTTTTTTCTTGTTCTGGAGAAACTCAATGCCAATTCAATCCCGTCGGGCGGCGTCGCAATCTCGCCGAACGTTCTTGCAACAGTCGGCCGTTTTAGGAACCGGTGTGTGGATCGGCACCACCGCTCCCCATCGCCTTTCCGGCCAGGAATCCGCACAAAACGCCTTGTCTGCGGCCTGTATCGGAGTAGGTGGCAAAGGAGGCAGTGACTGTAGCCACATCGGCGAACAAGGGGTCCGTATTGTTGGCCTGTGCGATGTCGATGGCGGGACGCTGACGAAAAAAGGTCGCGAGTTTCCTGATGCGAAGAAATACACCGATTTCCGCGAGATGCTGGATCAATTGGGCGACAAGGTCGACATTGTTTGCGTCAGCACCCCCGACCATACCCACGCAGTGGCTGCCCTGCGGGCCATGCAGATGAAGAAGCATATTTATTGCCAAAAACCGTTAACGTGGTCGATCGGCGAGGCCCGAGCGATGCGAGAAATGGCAGAGAAGATGGGCGTGGTTACCCAGATGGGAAATCAAGGGACGTCCGAAAATGGACTTCGCGAGGCGGTGGAAGTGATCCGGAGCGGTGCAATTGGCGCTGTCAGTGAGGTTCACGTTTGGTCTAATCGTCCGGTTTGGCCTCAGGGGATCGGTCGACCGGAGGGCGAGGATGCGGTTCCGGAGGATCTGAATTGGGATGCATGGATCGGGCCGGCGCCAATGCGACCTTTTAAGAAGGGTGCTTACCACGCGTTCAATTGGCGCGGTTGGGTCGATTTTGGCACCGGGGCATTGGGGGACATGGCTTGCCATACCACCAATATGCCTGTGATGGCACTTAAACTGTGGGACCCGGTAGCAGTAACCGCACTCAATAATCCCGGTATCTACGCGGGCGAAACGTTCCCGGGCAGTTCAACGCTGCTGTTCGAATTCCCGCAGCGCGGCGAATTGCCGCCGTGTACGTTCACTTGGTATGACGGCGGAAACCTGCCCCCCGATTCGGTCATTTCGCAACTACCCGAATCGTTCCAGAAACGTGTCAAAGAACAACGTGAAGGGGGTGGACGCAAAACCAGTGGTGCCGTCGTGATCGGTAGCGAAGGTCTGCTCTTTTCGCCAGATGACTATGGCGCGCGGTACTATCTGCTGCCGGAGAATAAGTTCAAGGATTTCGAAAAGCCGGAGCAGACGTTGCCACGGATTCCGTACAGCGCTGGCGGTGATCAGCGGCAGAAGTGGGAGTTCGTGTCGACGTGCAAGGGTGAGTACGAACCGGGGACGATGGCAAACTTCAGTTATGCGGGTCGTCTGACGGAAACGATTTTGGTGGGCAATTTGGCCATGCGGACCGAAGAAGGCAAGCGGATCGAGTGGGACGCCGCAAAATTGGTAAGTCCGAATGTTTCGGAAGTCAACCAGTACGTCAATCGCGAACCGCGCGAAGGCTGGGAAGTTTAGGTCCTGCCGCCAAGCCTGAAGTCATTGCGATGACACGAGCCAAAAGCTTCGTCGATCCAAATCGACGAAGCTTTTTTGCATTGGGTGTGTGTCCCGCACGGCATCTCGCGATCACGAGCGACCTTAACCCGGGTGGCGTTCGCGTGGATCCATTAAACCATCCGCCAAGCGACGCAATGCTTCGGTTTCTATCTGTCGAACGCGTTCGCGTGTTAAACCCAGTTTGGCACCGATTTCTTTCAGGGTATGGGGTTCCACGTCCTCCAAGCCGAAACGCAATTTCAGCACCGCTTGTTCGCGCTCTCCTAATGTTTCCAGCAGGTCCATCGCATGATGCAAAATATCATGGTCCTGCAATTCTTCATCGGTACTTTTCCGCCTGTCGTCCATTACCATTTCGCCCAACGACCAACCCGAATCCGTTTGATCGCTTTGGGGGGCGCTGTTGTTGATGCGGATCGCTTTTTTGATGATCGGTAATTTTTTCTTCGGCACCCCCAGCATCCGCGCCGTTTCCTCGTGGGTCGGCGGACGACCAAGCTCTTCGGTCAGACGCGCCGTTGCACGTCTCCATTTACTCAATAGCTCCACCATATACGCAGGTATGCGAATGGTTTTGGCGCTGTTGATCAACGCCCGCTTGATCGATTGCTTGATCCAATAACTCGCGTACGTGCTGAATCGCGTACCGACGTTCGGATCGTAGCCTTCCACCGCACGCAGCAGCCCAAGATTCCCCTCCTCGATCAAATCCTGCAACCCCAGCCCCTTGCCTGTGTAGCCACGCGCGATGTTTACAACCAGACGCAGATTGGCACGCACCATGCGATCGCGTGCTTCGACGTCTCCTGTCGCAATCTGCGCAGCTAATTCCAGCTCCTCCTTCGCGCTCAGCAGCGATGTTTCGTTGATCTCCCGGAGGTAGGTCTCCAGTGGAGATTGTGCGCCGTCGCGTGAGCGCGAGCTCCGTAATTGACGCTTTGCTTCTAGTAACTCTTGTTGTTCCAGATCAGGGAGATCCAGCGACTCGTTAGCAACGATCAGGTCTGACATGAAAGCCTCAATAAATTCGCACAGGTCAGGGAGGGGGAGGTACTCACGACCGCGTCAATAACTCGCGATGGTAATTTGTATCGGTAGCGTAGAGGTTGCTGAACAGAATTTACGGTGCTTGCACGATCATGCTGCCTGTATCAATCGCATGGGAACGGAATTTTTCCGGGGACCGTTGACCTAAGGTGTCAAAGCGACCGGAAAGAATGCCTTCGTGGGTGAATGAGAGGTCACCTTTAAGTACTCCGTTCCAATTTTTCACAGGCTTCCGCCATGACTCAGTTGTCACTATTCGATTCCGCTTCTGACCTGGGCACCCTGACCATTCCCGTTGTCCCTGCAAAGCCAGTGGAAAGCCCGTCTCTGTCAGCTTCGCTGCCACGCTTTGAAGTTTCGGTTGCGACCGGTCGAAGCTTGCCAGCGACAGCCGAAAATGAGCGCGAAATTCATCACATCGGCGACTTGGCTGCAGTCATCCTGCGACGCTACGATTTGGTCACTCAGCGACGTGCGATGTTGCAACAGCGTGGGGCGCGGGAAGTTCATCGATTTTAGGCCCCGCAGCAGATTTCGATTTTTCTGCCTACCCACGGCTCCCCAGAGCGTCTAATGTAAATGCAGTGTTGTTGGAAGCGAGGCAGAGCAGGGTCGGGTACGTTTTGCGACGGACTGGCCCTATGGGTGCTTTTGCAAAAAAAAGATTCGACATCAAGTTGTCGCGAGATGCTTGAAGGGAGGGCTGCTATGTCTATGGATCGTCGACAAGTGTTACAAACCGGGGTGGTGGGGATCGTTGCGGCAACCAGCGGTTCCGTAGCCGTTGCGACGAACCCACTGCCGGAGATTCCCATTACAGATACCCATGTTCATCTGTGGGACCTTGATCATCTAAATCCTCCCTGGCTGAAAAATGCCAGTCCTAAAATATCCGGGGCCCATGTGTTTTCGGATTACCAGCGGGAAACTGCGGGTTTGAACATTACGCGTGCGATTTACATGGAAGTCGATGTCGCGCCGGTCGATCACGACCGTGAGGCAGACTACGTTGTTTCGTTGATTTCTCAGGGCCATACGACCATTCAGGCGGCAGTCATCTCGGGACGACCAGCGGAGGCCCAGTTTGCCGATTCGATGCAACGTTATCGAAACCACCCGCTGATCAAGGGAGTGCGCCAGGTCTTGCATGGAAGCACGCCCCAGGGTTACTGCCTGCAACCGCAGTTTGTCAAATCGATGCAATTATTAGGTGAAATGGACCTGAGCTTTGACTTGTGCATGCGTCCGACTGAACTGGACGATGCGGTAAAACTGGTTCGGCAGTGTCCGGAAACACGGTTTGTATTGGATCACTTGGGAAATGCTGACTATCGCGCCTGGTTGCCTGGCGATGCGGCGGCCGATGCGCTGCATACTCCTGAACAGTGGCAGCGGCAAATCGACCGCTTGGCTGGACTGCCCAACGTGGCCTGCAAGGTATCGGGAATCGTTCACCGTGTACCCGAGGGTTGGGACGCTGACCTGCTGGCACCGGCGATCAATTACTGTCTGGATGCGTTCGGTCCCGACCGTGTTGTATTCGGCGGTGACTGGCCGGTGTGCAAATTGGGCGATTCGATCGCGGCTTGGGTCATAGCATTAAAACAAATCGTCACTCCGCGACCGGTGGCGGTTCAACGAGCACTTTTTCACGAGAATGCGAACGTCTGGTACCGAATGAAAACGGCGTGAGGCAATAGACGCGATGAATTAGAAAGACTGCCCCAGGATTTCTGAATCCCTCGGTCTATCGCCGCACGCCTTCGCACACGGCCCACTTGAGCCGTGCTGACCCATTTATAGTATGAATTAACGCAGCTTTGTCTTGAAAGACACCGGAGAAATCAAATTTTTTCTAAAAATCGTACATTTGGGTTTAATTCTGATTGGGGGCGGTGTCGGGCGGATTCTGACAAGCATGCTCCCGCGTCCAACGTGTTTCTTTCGTTTACCGATTCTGCATGGAGACACCGTTTTAGCTGACCGGGCAGTTCGTTATTCATACCCACAAGCAATCCACTGCAATGGCTTCTCTGTACACAACCGTGGTGCGTCCGGTACTGTTTCGGTTCAACCCCGAACTTGTTCACAACGGGACCGTCGAAATGTGTCGTCTCGGCGGTTATATTCCGGGGGTTGCAGGGGTGGCAAGGGCATGTCTGCAGTCGAATCACGCTGCACTGGAGGGAGAGATTGCGGGGTTGCAGTTTTCCAATCCGATCGGGCTAGCTGCGGGTTGGGACAAGAGCGGGCGTGCCCTGTCGATGCTGGATGCCTTGGGGTTTGGATTTGTTGAGATTGGTTCCGTATCCGCGCGATCGTCTCAAGGCAATCCCCGTCCACGTCTGTT
>SLFV01000374.1 GCA_007124075.1 Roseimaritima sp. | reverse complement strand
GGTTTGGATCTCTAACAACCCATTGAAAAAGGTTGCTGGACGGCAACCATTCATTCGTGCTAGGGAGGGCCCGCCGGAGAACTGCTACGATGACTACATCTTCGAATTACCGACGTGCAGAGGTCCCCCAGCCGCGATCGGAGCATTGGAACGAACTCATGGAACGCCTGCACCCCAGTGTGTCACGACTGGACGTGTGGGTCGATAAAGAGCTAGCGATGTTGGAGCGAAAGCAAGCCCACTTTATCACCAGGCAGTCTCGGAAAATTAGCCTGCAACGGTGAATCTCAACCTGAAGGGTGCCCTGTTGCTTGGGTGTTTGTCGCGTGGTAAAGCTCACGTTACAATGCTTGGATTCTAAGTTAATCGATCGTTGCGATAATTAATGAAGTGATGGCTTCGTGCCAGGGATGTGGATGCGGCAAGCGTACCAAGATCTCCTTGACCTTTTCTTGCCTCCAAGTTGCTGGATTTGTGGCCAAGGTTCGTGCACGGACAGGCGGTTCGGTTCGTCCGATGACGATGTTGACGGTATGACGCCCCACCTACCGCCGACGACGATGTTGTGCAAACGCTGCTGGGATGAATTGTTGGTCTGCCGGGCACCGCGGAGCTGTACGGCTTGTGGCATGCCGCTTCCGTCGGACGTCCAGCAGTGTCCCCATTGTCGAGATCATCGGTTCCACTTTGAGCATGTTTTTGCATTGGGGGTTTATCAGGAGCCCTTACGAACGGCGGTTTATCAGATCAAGCATCCAGCGGGCTGGCGGTTCGCCGAGGAGATGGCTCGACTTGTGGTAAGAATCCAGGCTAGGACGCTGATCGAACAGGGATTCCAGTCCGTCACGTGGGTGCCCTCGCACTGGTCACGCAGACTGAATCGCAAATGCACACCCGCCTTAACCTTGGCAGCGACGATTGCAAATGAATTGAACCTGCCGCTTCACCATCTGCTGCGGCGGTGTAAGCGCACAAAAAAACAAGGATTATTGGGCCCTGCTGCTCGACGCCGTAATCTGGACGGTTCCTTTGCGCCGAAAAAAAGCTATCTTTCAAGGCGTAGTCGTGCGATGACTATTCCAAGCAAGGTTTTACTGGTGGACGACGTGTTGACCACGGGTACGACCTGTGACGAAGCCAGTAAAACGCTAAAAAAATTAGGCGTCGGGCAGGTGTCGGTGTTGGTAATCGCCCGGGCAACGGGAGCCTAGACGTGCAGGCAGTTCCAGGCGTCCTTTGCTCAGGTGTGGGCGGTCGTGCGTTCCTCCTATTTCGAGGTCGGTCAAGGAAATAGTGTCCGATGCGCGTGCTAGGGGAGTCGCCCTGTAGTTGCATCGCCCAAAAGTGCATCGCCCAAAAGTGCATCGCCCAAAAGTTACCAGACACTTATTTTTCGCTGGTGCGTGCCGCGCAAAACCTCACACTCGATAAACAGAATTGATGTCCCAACCTATTTCTGCTCCGACACCTGCCGATGGTCCAGAGGCGCGTTCTTTTCGCCGGTCGCTGCTCAGAGGCCTAGGGGTCGTCATGCCTCCGCTGCTGACCTTGGTCCTATTTATCTGGGCATGGAATCTGATCGAAAATTATGTTTTGCGCCCCGTCGAAGCTGGAATTCGCTATGTCGTTGTTTGGTCGATTGAAGATTCTCCGAAATCGATGCCGCAGGGGGCAACAATTGTTGATCCGAATCGATCGTCAGCAGGTTTCGAAATCCAGGGCAAGATCTACGTACCGGCGCCTGCAGGCAAGGGTTTCATGCCTAAAGAGGTTTTTATATATGTCAACGACAACGTTCAACGCTTGGGGCCCTACCAGCCCGCTCCCCTGACGGTGAATGCTTATTGGCATCGGTATGTTGAGCTGAAGTACCTCCCGCGATATCGAGTCGTCCCGGTTTTTCTGCTGGTTTTTGTGACGGTATTGTATGTTCTAGGGCGGTTGTTTTCGCACGGTGTGGGTCGATGGCTGATCAATGGTCTGGAGCGATTCATTGCGCGAATACCACTGATCAGCAACGTTTATGGGTCGGTAAAACAGGTTACCGATTTTGTCTTCAGTGATCGGGATATTGAATTCAACCGAGTGGTGGCAGTGGAGTATCCACGTCATGGTCTGTGGTCTATTGGCTTTGTCACCGGAAACTCGTTAGCAGATATCTCCGCAGCGGCCAACGAATCTGTGTTGAGTGTGTTCATGCCGACGTCTCCCTTACCAATGACGGGATTTACGATCACCGTCCGCAAAAGCGAAGCGATCGATCTGGAGCTGACGATCGATCAGGCTATACAGTTCATCGTGAGTTGCGGCGTGGTGGTTGCCCCCAATCAGCAGACGGGGCAAAGCGGACGCTTACAACTGAATTTGCCTCAAACCCCCAAGACTGCGGGGCCAAGCTTGGAGGCCTAACGCTTCAAGCCCCCATGCTACCCAGGCAGATACCCGCTATTTCGACAGGCTATTTGCAACGACCGATCAAAAAAATATCCAGGGTTCGACAACCGTGGGCCCCCAGCACTAGCGATTGCTCGATATCGGCGGTTTTACTTGGCCCAGACACAAACACGCCGTAACCCTCAAAACGTCCTAGTCTCTGATACGCTGCGTGCATGTGTGGTTCTAAATCCGCAGCTTCCAAAACAATGACTAGGTGCTGTGTAATGAACACTTGAACCCGATCGTCTACTTCGTCAGCAGGGACCCAAATCGCACCATTCTCCGCCACTCCAAACCGTCCACGAATCAACATCCAGTCTAGCGACTGATACTCTTGCGGACTCTGGACCTGGGACGCAGAAAAGTTGCCCTCCAGGCCCTCAACGGTCGATGCGATCACCTTCCCGCTGTCGTATTCGGCTGACTCTTCCAACGTTCGTCGGATCGTTGCCACCGAATCAACGTGATGAACCTTTGCGCCAACGAATTCTGCAGAATCGCAAAATTGTGCTTTCAAATCGTCGTAACGAACCAATCGGTCCCAATCGATCTGCGGAGCAGCGCGATCAGGCAAGACGCGACTGCGCACCCGATCCAGTATTATCTGCCGACCTTTCCTCACGGTTGTGTCTCCATGTTTTGTTGCGAAGACGAGGAAACCACTGGCAAGGGATTCTGTCGGGCGCGTTCGCGATCGTACCACTTGCGGAAACTGGCTCGCGGTGCAGGCGGCATTTCTCGCTCGATACCCCAGGGATTAAGGCGGTTGTACAGCAGCCACCGTGGCGTCATTCGCAACGCCAGACGTCCCAGGCTGCCCACAATCGAATACAGTCGTGGGTGGGAGAACAGAAAAGAAGCTGCCTTCATTGAGAGCCGTTTGGATGCCGGTAAATGCCCCAGCCGAGCAATCTCTTGTCGCCATGCCAGCAATTGATGGTGCAGTGGAATTTTGACAGGACATACATCCGTGCAGGAACCACACAGCGAACAAGCAAACGGTAGACTGTGGTGCTGCTTTGCGTCTGCGGCGGGAGACAACACGCTACCGATCGGACCGGGCACCACGGCCGCGTAACTGTGACCTCCACTGCGGCGATAGACTGGGCACGTATTCATACATGCACCGCAGCGAATGCAGTTCAAAGCCTCGCGGAATTGATCACTGTCGCGGATACCGGTGCGTCCATTGTCCACCAACACAATATGGAACTGTCCGCCCGGCTTTGGACCTTGGAAATGGGAGGTATAGGTCGTAATCGGTTGCCCCGTCGCACTGCGAGCCAACAGACGTGTGAAAACGCCTAAATCTTCCTGCCTAGCGATCAATTTTTCGATCCCCATGCATGCAATATGAATCGGAGGCAAAGACGCCCCCAAGTCAGCGTTACCTTCGTTGGTGCAAACCACAACGGCGCCGGTTTCCGCTATCGCAAAATTGACACCTGTGATCCCCGCTTGCGCGTCTAGGAATTTGCGCCGCAGGTGCCCGCGTGCGACCTCCGTCAGTACCTTTGGATCAGAAATGTGCGGGGGAATCCCAAGATGCTGATGAAACGTGTTTCCGACATCCTCCTTCTTCAGATGAATCGCTGGCAATACGATATGACTGGGCGGTTCGTTTCGCATTTGAATGATCCGCTCACCCAGATCACTATCGATCACTTCAACCCCATGAGCCTCCAAAAAAGGATTTAAGTGACACTCCTCGGTCAGCATCGACTTACTTTTCACGATGCGTTGGACGCCGTTCTTTTGGAGAATTCCCAGCACAATCTCATTGTGCTCGGCCGCATCAGCCGCCCAGTGGACGACGGCTCCGCGTGCCGCTGCCTGTCGTTCGAATTCCTCCAAATACACATCCAGATTGGCTTGCGTGTGAGCCTTGATTTCTGCCGCTAATTCCCGCAGATACTCCCACTCGGGAGTCTTGGCAGCCTGCAGGTCGCGTTTGTTGCGAACAAACCAAAGCGCCATGTCATGCCATTGCATCCGCTCAGAATTTGCCACAAATTCCTTGGCCGCTTCCGGATGGTGCACTGTTGCGCTCATGAAGATCCTCTCGTGGAAACATTTATGTCTTTGGGGCGTCCTGCTAAAATCTGGGCGAGATGCATGACGCGAAGCGGCTGCTTCTGCCGCTCCAATAGACCTTGCAAATGCATCAAGCAAGACATATCACCCGCAGTTACTACTTCTGCGCCCGCTTGCAGATGGTCCTCGATGCGGCTTTGCCCCATCGCAACGGAAACATCTGCCTCGGCCACTGCAAAAGTCCCCCCGAAACCGCAGCATTCATCGACACGGGTTGGCTTCACTAAAGTCAAACCGGGAACTTTCGATAACAGTTCACCGGCAAGGTCCCTGGTTTCTAACATTCGCTCGCTGCACTGGCCCAGCCGTAATTCTCGCAATCCGTGACAGCTTTGATGAAGGCCTACTCGGTGCGGGAAAGGTATGTCAAATCGCTCAGGACGGAGGAATTCAGCGACGAATTGAGTGAATTCGTAGGTTTTCTTGCGTAATTTTTCGTAGGCGTCCCGGCCCTTGGTGTGAAAGAAATGCCCATAATGATGGGTTACCATCGCTGTGCACGAACCCGAAGGGCATACGACATAATCAAACGAATGAAAAATCTCAATCATTCGTCGAGCCATAGGGGCCGC
Organism: Roseimaritima sp.; assembly: GCA_007124075.1. Classification (GTDB taxonomy): domain Bacteria; phylum Planctomycetota; class Planctomycetia; order Pirellulales; family Pirellulaceae; genus Roseimaritima. The sequence continues at coordinate 13,600 of SLFV01000374.1, read as the reverse complement.
TTGATCGGCGCAACCTGTGTTGGCCATTGGTTGCCCACAACAAGTTTGCGCATTGGGAAAGTGAACCTGAACGCCAAATTGCTCCAGCACTTCCAGTGTAGAAATCGCCACATCAGGATAAAGCTGATCGATGTAACAGGGGACGAAAAGCCCGACTCGCATGGCTGGTAAAACTCGCTACCTAAGTCAAATAAAGCGTGACACCACGGTGTAGGAATTGACTATCGCCGCCATCGCGAACATCAACAACCCCACGAGCGTTACGTAACCACCTTTCGGCCCAGCAAGCCCGACACGCCCGGAGTGCCCCGGTGAATATTCACCTATCCATTCGTCTGCCCCGGAACCGGACCGCAATAATCGTTGAGAGGGTTCCGTCAAGGACTAACGGTAAGCATGCCAGGCAGTTTGCTGATGCGACGTTTCCTAGCAAGTGATGCGGATCGTTAACTCGTTTGCGCATCGGGCTTTTCTTTTCACGCTGGGACTATGCGAGTTATCAAATCGCCTTGCAGCCACTGCCGGAGCAACACGCTTACTCGCTAAGTTGATCGAGCGCATTCAGGCAAACCTGGGCTCGCTCCAGACCTCCCAGACTGTCGACCAGCTCTTTTGCGCGTAGCAAGTCACCAAACGACGGTTCGTCCGCGAAACCTGCCAACGCACCTTGCCTGGCCCCTGCACCCGTTTTCCGGACGGAAAGTTTCGGCTTGCTACCTCCGGTTAGCCGGCCTCCTGTCTTTGCGGATCCCGCCTGAGGGCTACCGTCGACCCCAGTTTCGGGACCATGCAGCATTTTCGAGCGGATCGTGCTTACAAACGGAGCATTGACGTCAACGCCCTTGGCTTGTAACGCTTCCACGACTTGCTTCGGCTTCGCATCAGGATTTTCTGTGTAGTAATTGCGAATCTCTAACGACTTGTTCACGCCTTTTCGTTTTTTAGCCATAATACCAGTTCCCTGCTTTCTTCCACCATGATTTGTTCATTGATCAAAAACCTTGAAGCACAGGCGATAAGAACCCACCAGCAAACGATCGGAAATGACTTCCCGACCAGTGCCCCAGCAACCCCATTATGTTGTGATAAGGCCACAACATCCACGAGATCACCTCCAAACGGTTGCAACCATTTGAAGATCTATTCTTAGCCTGCACTATCAAACTAACTAAAAGAGTGAGACATTTCAAAGTATTTGTCAATCATAGGTTGCTGCAGGTGTGCCAAAGATGCCGATTTCCCTCCCGATTCGAGGCACTGCAACCATGCCTTGAAAAAACTCTTGGAGCACACTTTCTTCGGTGGGACGCGGTTCGTGCTCGCCCGACAAGCTGATTGGGGGCGGCGGGAATCGGAAGCTGGAACGGTGGTCACTGTACTTCGCGCTGGACTGTGCCGGAAAGTTCGGGTTGCGATTCCAATGATCGACATCTGCTCAGTTGATAATCTGCCGGGTCCACTTTTCGAGTCTCCAGCCAATAACGCGCGGTGGAGGCGGGCCAGATCATGAAGTTCTTGCCCCCGGGCTGCCGGTACCAGTTCCGGCAGCCAGAATTCCAGACGGTGCGTTTCAATTTTTCTCGTAGTTTTTCGTTGAAGGCTTCCTGAACCTCCGATTTGACATCGAGGTAATCCGCATCTGTTTGCTCCAGAAGTTCCATGCAGCTCAGGATATAGTTTGCCTGGCACTCGATCATAAAAATAATCGAATTATGGCCCAGCGAGGTATTCGGGCCTACTAATTGATACATGTTGGGATAGCCGTTTACGGTGATGCCGTAGTAGGCCTCCGCACCGTCTTTCCAATCCTCTTTGAGTGAACTGCCACCGAGGCCGGTCAACTCAAAATCTTTCATATAGACGCGGGGGTCAGCAATAAAGCCCGTGCCAAGAATGATGCAGTCGGCATGACGCTCCATGCCGTCTTGGGTAACAATGCTGTGCTCGCGGACCTCGGTAATGCTATCGGTGATCAGGTCCACATTGCCACGGTTAAACGTGGGATAATACTTATTTGAAAGCAGCACGCGTTTGCAGCCCATCGTATAGGCCGGGGTTAATTTCCGAGCGGTCGCTCTGTCCTTGACCTGAAAGCGAAGATACAACGCTGCAAGTTTTTGTAGGCCTTGGGCGATAAGCGGATTGAAAAGCGGCAAAATCCTGGCTTCATTGGCCCAAAAAAGCCAGGCTCGATGCGCCTTGCGCAACCACGCAAAGCGAGCAAACATCCTTTTTCTGACTGCTGAATAACGACGCCCGTCACGCGGGATGACCCACGCAGCGGACCGTTGAAATACATACAGTTGCTTTACAGCAGGTGCGATCTCAGGGATATACTGAATAGCCGATCCTCCGGTGCCGATCGACGCGACGTTCTTTCCGGTCAGGTCGTATTCATGCTGCCAGCGGGCCGAATGAAAAACCTTACCCTTAAATCTTTCCAACCCTTTGATCTTTGGGTATCGAGGTACATGCAGGGGTCCCGAAGCGAGTACCCAATGCCGTGCCAATAGCGTGTCTTCCGCGCTGGTTCGAATGATCCAATGGCCTGCCAGTTCATCAAAATTTGCGGACGTGACTTCCTGATGAAAGCGAATGTGGCGTCGTAGACCATATTTCTGAGTGCATTCCAGAATGTATTCTTGGATTTCTTTCCAACCGGCAAAACGTTGACTCCAGTCTGCCTTGCTCGCAAAGGAGAAGGAATACAGGTGGGATTGCACGTCACAAGCGCAACCGGGGTAGCTGTTGTCACGCCACGTGCCGCCGACTTCGTTTTCCTTCTCCAGGATCACAAAACAGTTGATGCCAGCCGCTTTCAGTTTGATGGCCATGCATAGACCGCCGAACCCAGCACCCACAATCACTACGTCAACAACCTCCGACGCGGTACCGGAAAGATACGATTGGCCGGTCATTCTCGTTTCCGGAATTCGTGGGATTCGCGTGCGCAGGTGCTTTGGAACGGTTCGGAAATAACTTCTGCATTGATTTTCTTCCACGCCGCGAAGCGAACGGCGTAGGAGATACGTGGCAGAGAGGCCTAAGAAAAAATGCCCAAGTGATTTCCGAACTGTTTCATAACCGGTCCTTCCCTTTATCGCAACTAACGAAACGGGGCCGAGAAACGATCCGGGGAATCGCGATCAAGTCAAAGCGATGGCCTTCGACCAATGGCATAGCAAAACAAGGAGTTTTCCTACTGGGTCAAGTCCAGCGTGATCGGGCCCATCCCCGGTTCAACCTGGACGCTCAAGCCCGAAGTATCTGGATTGAAATATTTTTCAGAAAACTTCGCTGGCGGTGGCGCTGAATAATCTTCCTGTCCGGATGGCTGTTCGCTGGTGGGCGATATCGGGGTAACTCCGATTTGATAACTGCCTGCAGGGATACCGTCACCGGGCTTCTCCGAGGTCACTTGAAACGACCCGCTGGAATCGACATTTGCAAAGCCAAACTTGCCTTCGGACCCCTGGAAAATAACACGGACATCACCCAGCGGTTCTCCAGATAACGTGATCGCACCCGAGACGGGAACCTTGGACTCCCCACAGCCGACCAGTATCGCAGCAACAGCTACCAACCCCAAGCACCTACGCATATTGATTCCACAAATTAAAGAAACAGAAACTTTGGTCCGCAAATATGTTACTGACCAAATTCCTATCGCACTCCGGCGGAATTTAAATCGAGCGGTTTATTTGCGGAGCCGTCCAGAACCAAACGGCTGCAGCACGAAATTCCCTAAACGAATTGCTCCGCGAAAACCTCAAGCTGCCGACCTGGGGCCGTCTATCAGGCCCGCACCAATCCCCTATTGATCCAGACTCACCGGCAGACCGTCCATCATGCTGCCCAAACGACGATACGTTTCCAGATCAATAGTTTCCGAAAGAAAGCGAACCGAACCGTCGCCCAAGGCGAAATGGCCTCCGCCAGGGTGCATGCTCATGAACGAGTAATTATTGCCCCAATCTCCCGCGCAGTTCCGTAAATCGGTATTTCGAATTCCTGTTGTCGCTGAACCACATAACGCCCGCTGATTCAGTGGGATCGCAGCCGTTGCAGTAGAGCCGTTAAACCAGTACCACCAAGTGTGGGTGCAAAAAGCAGGGATGGCTTCACCGACCATCAATGTGTTGCTCAGGCCGTCGGTGACGTTCCGAAACTCCGTCTTAACTTGACGTCCATTACTGCGGATCAACATTCCGTTCCCGTGGTCCAGTCCATCACCTCGGACTCCCCATCGTGTTGCTGCCAACGGGCCTCCGGTTACCTGGAAGGAGCCCCACTGCCAGTTGCTTCCCGTCACCCCTTTGTAATTGTTCACCGCCAACTCACGTGCGCCATTGACATTCGCACGTCCTCCCATTCTGGAGATCGACAGGCCATCGCTGGGGCAAATCAGACCGGGGATTACCGATCGAGAAACAAAGGAATTACTTATCGGCGCCGGATTATTCATGTCAGGTCCGTTGCGCGGGTCATTGGATACCTCAAAATTAAAGTCGATCATGTCGTATAGCGCCTGCTGTTCAATGTATGGCAGCACTCCCATGATCCAACTGATCGAGCGAGCATTTACGTCGGTCACGGGATCTGCAAACACGCTGCCCCGAGCACGGTTGTTTGGCATTTCGCCAAAACTGTCGTGGTAGTTATGAATTGCAAGCCCAAGTTGCTTCAGATTATTGCCACAGCTCATGCGGCGAGCCGCCTCACGGGCGGCCTGAACTGCGGGGAGCAAAAGACCGACCAGCACCCCAATAATGGCGATTACGACTAAAAGCTCCACCAATGTGAAACCCGGACGCGAGGAATCTCGACGCATGGCATAATTCTCCGTGCAAGAAAAGTATGGAAAATAAAAAGGCATTGCATCAGCGTAAGGGCAAGTTCTGCCCGCGTCAACAGAAATCAATGCACTAGGCTACCGGAGTTTAATTGCACGCCCGCTGAATTGCGACACGGATGGGAGCCTTCTTTTTCGGTCGGTTGCTATACCCAGATCCCGCCGTCGTCATCTTTAGGCGGCAAATCATCATCATCGGGGGGCTTTGAATCGTCGCGTTTGTTCCTCTGACTGCCGTCGGGAGGAGGGGCATTGCCGCCATCCTGGTCTTTGCAGTCTGGATCATGGCTGGCGACGTCACCGGGAGTAACAGGCGGTGGTCCGCCCGGCTCCCCTCCTTGATCCGTCAGGGGTGGCGGCGTCGGCGACGTTGGGCCCGCGGACGCGGATGGACCGTTTGGCAGACTCCCTTCGCCAGAATTGGGCGGGGTTCCCCCACGTCGCTGTTGCAATTGCTGCAAGCCGTTGACTAGTGATTCCAGCATACGCGGAACTTGGCCAGCGGCTAAATAAACGCGGGCACTGACCGCCGACTGCGGAAAAAAACTGGTCAAGAAATCAAAGCTGAATTCGTTCGCGCCATGACCGATCATCACGCCGTTGGAATATGCGCCGGACAATATTTCGTCAGGCAGTTTCAGGTCGTCATAGATCTCCTGAGGCGTTGGCCTGCGGCCCTCCTGTGGTGGTGTCGCAGGATTCGGTGCCGGGCCAAAACGTTGTTCGTACAGCGACAGATTGGTTCGCAACGCAGTGACAAACTGCGGCATCACCGAATGCGGGATTATTACGCGGGCGGCGACGCGATGTGGCCTACCAATGGTCTGCAAAAAATCCAGTACAAACTCGGTGGGCCCCGTCATGACGATCACCCCGGTGCTGAACGTCCCTTGCGCGACGTGCTCCGGAATCCTGGCACGGACGTGCGGTTGGCCATCACCTCCGGAAGCCTGCGGGTGCGGATTCGATCCAGAATTCATCGAAAGATTCCCCCGGCTTGCAGTGGCCTAAAACAACAACAGCCTCCATCAATGAACATCGATGGCGGCTGTCTCACTATTTTTCGGGTGTAAAAAACGCGTTTCGCAGTCACTCCGCTGGCCGATTGCTACCCGCAAGCGATCAGGGGTTCGTTGCCGAACCTGTCGTTTGAGGCTGTGTAGATTCCTGTTGCTCATCCCCATCGTTTGGGGCGGTCTCGCCAGCCTGAGCCACCTCGGTACCGGACGAATCCTGTTGCGGCTGATCCTCGTCCGAATCATCCACAAAAGCAGGGCGTTGACTGATCAGCTTCACGCGATCATTTTCGCCAACGAATTCCAGAATCGCCCGCTGTCCCGCATCACCCAAGCGAGGTTTTGCCAATTTGAGGATCCGGGTGTACCCACCGGGGCGATCAGCAAAAGCGGGAGCAATTTTGGAGAACAAAATCGCAACCGCCTGCTTGTCACCCAAAAGCCGAAGGCAGCGTCGCTGGGCCGTGACAACACCGGATCGCGCAGCCGCCCACTTTTGCCACTGGTCACTTTTGCGCCACTGTTTATACTCGTCCGAACCGCGTTCAGATGATGTCGCAAACTGCTGAGCCTGTTCGGCGCTGGGCAGCGACTTTTTGGCGATGGTAATGCACTTTTCCACCAAGGGGCGGATCTCTTTGGCCTTGGGCAGCGTTGTGATAATACGACCCTTGACCTTCGGCGCGTTGTCATCCAGATCGGCATCTCGTTCAGTCAGAAACAAAGCACTTGCTAGGTTCTTGTAAAGCGCTTTGCGGTGGCTGGGACTCCGGCCCAACACTCGACCTCGTCGTCGGTGACGCATGGAAAAAACTCTTGGTTTTACGGTTGCAAATGAAGCGAATAAACGACCACCTGTCGGTTTCCCTGCGGCAGTCAAAAACAATTACATCATCGAACTATTGGGGACTCGCATCCCTAGATGCAATCCAAACTGAGCCAATTTCTCCCGCACTTCATTCAACGTCGTTTCACCGAAGTTGCGGACTTCCAACAACTGATCCTCGTTGCGCTGAACGAGGTCACGCACGGTTTGGATGTCTTCCGACTCCAAGCAGTTATTGGCTCTGACAGAAAGCTTAAGATCACCCAGCTTCATGTTCAATTTGGCCTCCAGTTGAGCCTCAGCGGTGCCTGCACCACCACGCGAAGCCGAGTAAACGCTGGGACCCAGTTCCCGATATTGCACAAACGGATTCAAGTGCTTCCGCAAAACCTTCGATGCTTCCACCAGTGCCAACTCGGGGTTAATCGAACCATCGGTCCAGATCTCCAAGTTCAGCCGGTCGTAGTTGGTCTTTTGGCCAACACGTGTCTCCTCCACCTCGTAGCGGACACGAGTCACGGGGCTGTAGACAGCATCAATTGGAATGATCCCGATCTCGTGCTCACCCACGCTGTGTTCGTGCGACGGAACATAGCCACGACCGTTTTCAACGACCATCTCCATTGTAAACGGAACATCGTCGGTTAGCGTTACCAATAGGTGATTCTTGTTGATGATCTCAACGTCGGAATCGACCTGAATATCGGCCCCGGTTAAAACACCCGCCTTGTCTGACTCCAGCGTGATTACTCGAGTCGCTTCGCTAGAGTTCTTGACGACCAGGCTTTTCACGTTCAAGACAATGTCGGTAACATCCTCCAGAACCCCCGGAAGCGTGGTAAACTCGTGCTGTGCACCGCGGATCTTGATCTGCGTGACCGCACTGCCCAGGAGACTGGACAACAACACACGTCGCAAGCTGTTGCCGACACTGTTACCGAAACCACGTTCGAACGGCTCGGCAATGAACTTGCCGTACGTGTCGCTTAGCGTCTGCTTGTCGACTTCCACGACGCTGGGAAGTTCCATTCCACGCCAACGAATATGCATGTTGTGTACCTTAAACTTGATGACCTGCGGTCGAGCTAAACCTTATACGTGTACCATCGGCGAAAAAGGACGCACCCTTCCGCCACAGCCAACAACCCAATCCAGCCGACTTTCTTGAGCGCAGACCGAGCCGTTGCGTTGGCAAGCCGCTAGACTCGCCGCTTTTTCCTCGGGCGACACCCGTTGTGCGGAATCGGGGTCACCTCCTCGATCAACTTCACATTCAATCCCGCTGCCTGGAGCGAAGTGATCGCGCTTTCGCGGCCTGACCCAGGCCCTTTGACACGAACGTCGATATCCTTCATGCCAAATTTCAGCGCCTTTTCCGCAGCCTGCTGGGCAGCGCACTGACCGGCAAACGGAGTACTTTTTCGACTTCCCTTAAAGCCACACGTCCCAGCAGTCGCCCAGCACAGCGTGTCGCCCTTGGGGTCGGTGATCGTCACCGAAGTGTTGTTGAACGTTGCATGAATGTGGGCGACGCCCGCGATGACATTCCGCTTGATCCGTTTCTTCTTGTTCGTCTTGGCCACTTAAAAGCCTCTCCAATCCCATACAAAAACCATGATTGTTCGATCCCTTCCCAGCAACAATACGCTGGAACAATGACTAAGTGCCGCAGCCCCGGCGGCAAATTGCACCGACCCCTAACGCAGGTCCTTCACGCCCTTCTTCCCGGCGACTGTCTTCCGTGGACCCTTCCGGGTACGAGCATTAGTCTTCGTTCGCTGCCCACGAACCGGCAAACCCAACCGATGCCGCATGCCGCGGTAGGACTTCACCTCACGGAGCCGCGAAATATTCTGAGTCAGTTGCCGCCGCAGTGGGCCCTCGACCAGAAAATCACGCTCCAACATCGTGGATAACTGGCTGAGCTCCTCCTCGCCCAAATCCCGCGCAGGACGTGTTGGGTCAATGCCCAGCCTTTGGCAGACCTCACGCGCAGTGAACAGACCAACGCCGTAAAGGTAGGTGAGAGAATACTGAATCTGCTTGTCGTTGGGGATATCAACGCCCATCAAACGGGGCATACGCGGAACTCCGTTAGTGTGTTTCGATGACTATGTAATCGTTAAAAAAGTAATTTGTTAGGCGGCCAAACCCATTTTGAGACAGGGAATATAGTGCTTGGTCCCCAAATTGCTCAATGGGAGGCAAAAATTTTTTCAGTTTTTTTTCGCGGTGGAGCGGAGGGCGGGTTGTTGTCAACGCAGCTTTCGCGACGACCGAAGCGTGCGACGCTACCGTTGGCGGTAAGCAATGGGGGCCTAAAAGGGAGCGGGCCACGGTTCGCTTCGGAGAGGGCTTTGTGCTAGCGTTTGGTTGACTGGGTCGGTCAATCGCTATGGAAGGGTCGGAATCGTAATCGGAGGCAGCAGCGAGGGCTTGCGTCCTTTTCTTTCCCCTAAAATTTGCGAAATCAACCGCCTGCTAGCAACGCCGATAAATCTGAAACTCACTGGGCACGGTGTCTTGCGGCCCTGCAGGTATTCGCTCGCTGAAGCAGGCCTTAAAGCCCGTCAGGTCCAGGGTCAGGTGGGTATCACCGGGGACCTGCGACCAGACGCGGGTCAGCATCACTTCGCTGCAAAACTCCAAGAGCTGCTGGTAAACTTGAGCTCCGCCAATCACAAACGCCTTGTGACGATGGTCGACAATTTGCATCGCACCCTCCAGGTTGGTCACGGTGACACCACTGACCTGCCAATGGGGATCACGAGACAATACGATGGTTTCTCTGCCGGGCAGCGGTCGGCCGATCGATTCGTACGTTTTGCGTCCCATGATGATTGGACAACCCATCGTCAGTCGCTTGAAACGCCGCAGGTCGCTCGAGAGTTGCCACGGCATGCCTCCCTGATGACCGATCACACCTTCTTGGGTCAAGGCGACGATTGCGGTAAGCCAATGACTCATACCGCCACCGGTGCCTTGATGTGCGGGTGCGGGTCATAGTTGTGCAGGATAAAATCGTCGTACTGAAAATCAAAAACCGACCCTTGCTGGCCTCGCAGTTCCATGGTCGGTGGCCGTCGCGGCTGACGCTGCAATTGCTCCCGTGCTTGCTGCAGGTGATTGCAGTACAAATGAACGTCACCGAACGTGTGAATGAAATCGCCTGGCTGCAAATCGGTGACCTTGGCCATCATCATCGTCAGCAATGCATAACTGGCAATATTAAAGGGAACCCCTAAAAACACGTCCGCGCTACGCTGGTAAAGCTGGCAGCTTAGCCGTCCTTGGGCGACATAGAACTGAAATAAACAGTGGCATGGTGGCAGCGCCATTTTCGGCAACTCGGCGACGTTCCAAGCGGAGACAATCAGTCGCCGCGAATCGGGCGTCTGCCTAATCGCGGTTTGCACCTCACTGATCTGATCAATGATTCTGCCGTCGGGCGTCGGCCAGCAACGCCACTGCCGCCCGTAAACCGGGCCAAGTTCCCCCGACGGGTCGGCCCAATCATCCCAGATTCGGACTCCGTTTTGCTGGAGCCACCGTACATTGGTCTCGCCTCGCAGAAACCACAAGAGCTCATAAATGATTGAACGCAGGTGCAGCTTCTTGGTTGTCAACAACGGAAAACCAGACGCCAGATTAAACCGCAACTGTGCACCAAACAGACTATACGTCCCTGTGCCTGTGCGGTCTTCGCGCCGAACCCCGTTGTCGATGATGCTGCGGAGCAGATCTAGGTAGGTTTGCATTGGTGGCAAGCCAGTGTTGGGTGGATCGATAGGGCGGCCAAGTAAATTCGAGGTCATTCCGGGGCGCAGCAGCCGCACCGGCTGGACCAGAATAACGACGAGACCGCAGGGGCGTCCAGGTCCAGCGCGAGCGGTGCCAGGACTCGCGTAACTTGGTTTTGTTCGATACTATGATGCCGACGATCAGCGACGGATTGTTCTTATGTCTTCTTAGGCGAGCGGCACATTTCCGCCAGGGTCCCCTTGCTTTGCGGGCGGCGAAAAAAATGGCATGGCCCAATAACGCCATGAAGTAACCGTGTGTTGCTGACCAATTACCCGTCCCTAATGGATCCCGGCCGGTCGCCGCCTGTTTCCTTTTTGTCTACGTTGACCTGGACTCGCAAAAGGTGTCCCTTGAAATCAAATCGCTTGGTACAACCGCTGAAGTGGCATGGAGGGAAACACTATTTGGCGAAGGAGATCCTTTCCTTGATGCCGTCACACCTGCATTACGTCGAACCCTTTTTCGGTGGGGGGTCAGTGTTATTGCACAAGTCGCCCGACGATGTTTCTGAAGTCGTCAATGATATCCACAGCGAACTGACAAACTTTTGGCGAGTCCTTCAAAACACCGACCAGTTTGCCCAGTTTCGTCGGGTGATTGAAGCCTGCCCATTTTCACAGGTTGAATGGGCGGATTCAGCGCAACCGACAACCGATCCGATTGAAGCCGCCGTGCATTTTTTTGTTCGCTGTCGACAATCGCGAGCGGGGAAGCTAACGAGTTTTGCGACGCTTAGCCGCAATCGTACGCGAAGACGGATGAACGAGCAGGCTTCATCATGGATGACCGCTGTCGAAGGGTTGCCCGCCGTTGCAGCACGGTTGAAACGGGTCGTCATTCTGAACGAGGACGCGGTGCGCGTGATCGAACAACAGGACGGTCCAAACACTCTGTTTTATTTAGATCCACCCTATGTTCACGAAACGCGAGTCACGACCGCCGATTACGAACACGAGATGACGACGGAGCAGCATGAGCGATTACTGACAACCATCCGTCGCTGCTGTGGCAAGGTGATGCTTTCGGGCTATCCCAATCCGTTGTACCAATTGCACCTGGCGGACTGGAATTATCACGACATTTCGATTGACAACAAGGCCTCCAGCGCGAAGCAAAAGCCGTTGATGGTGGAGCGTGTCTGGATGAATTTTGACCCCACCGAGCACCTTGCCCAGCCGAGCGAGGTGGATTGCGAAACTCTCGAATCACCGCGGGATGCCCAATCGCTGTTCTAGGAAACCCTCGGGGATAAAGTTACCGTTCCGGGTTACGCGCGGCCCGGCCAACGTTGAAGCGAGGCGACCGGGTCGTTGCAGAAATCCACCGTGAAGGAACCGGCCGGGCGATGATTTCCACTGCCGGCCAAACCTCCAAAGGGCAGTTTCCCACTGGCTCCCGTGGTCGCGGCGTTCCAATTGATGACGCCCGCCGCAACGGCTTGCCTGAACGCTGCGAACATCTCCGCATCTCCTCCCCACAACGCCGCGGCTAAACCATACGCCGTCGCATTGGCTCTTTCGATCGCCGCTTGGAAATCACGGACCCAGTAGACCTGCAACAGTGGGCCGAACCATTCTTCGTCTACCGGATCGTGGCACTGCGTCATGTCCACCAACCCGGGATGCAGTAGCGCTCCACAACGTGGATCTTGCCGGAGTGGGTGGACCGCTTGACCACCATAGGCCAAAAAATTTGCTTCGGCTTGTAAGACCAAATTTGCATGGCGTGTCGAAACCAGCGGTCCCAGCGCTGGTTCGGGCTGATCGTCGGGCAATCCGCACGTCAACGTGGGCAATCGTTCGACCAAGGCGGCGTACGCGGCCCGTGTTGCGGCCCCTTCCACCAGGATCAAGCGACGGGTGCAGGTGCAGCGCTGACCCGACGATGCGAACGCGGACTGGATTATCACCTCCGCAGCGTCCTGCGCATTGGGCGGATCGACAACGACCAACGGGTTGTTGCCCCCCATCTCCAAAGCCAGCAATACCTCGGGGCGACCCGCCAATTGACGATGAATCGCAGTCCCTGCGGTTCGACCACCCGTAAAAAACACGCCGCGTACGCGATTATCATCGATTGCCTGCCGAGCAACGGTGGCATCGCCTTGGATCAGGTTCAACACTCCGGCGGGCAAACCCGCAGCACGCCACTGATCAACCAGCCAGCGTCCGACCGCCGGGGCAAGTTCACTGGGTTTGAATACGACCGTGTTCCCGGCCAGCAGAGCGGGAATGATCTGACCACCGGGCAGGTGTGCTGGGAAGTTGTAAGGCCCCAATACCAAAACCGGACCCAAGGGGCGGTACCAAACCGCCTGTTGGCCGTCAGCCGTTCCCGCTTGCCAATCGCTCCGGCGTTGTCGGTAGGCGGCGATCGTGGTTTCGACCTTTGCGATGCTGACACTCACTTCGCCGCGCGCATCACCGGGCAGTTTACCAACCTCGCACGAGATCCGCTCCTCCAGTGCCTGAGCGTTCTCGGATAATTGTTCCGCGAAGGCTCGCAGAATGGTTTCCCGAGACTCAAGCGATTCCGCAGCCCAGGCGGACGCAGCAGCGCTGGCGGCGTCCCAGGCGGCCCTAACATCGGATTCTGACGCGGAAGGCCCTTGGAACACAATCGCTTGGTCGCTGGGACAACGACTTGTCAGCCAGACGCCACCTCCACGCCGATTTAGTCCACCAATCCACAAATCGCTCGAAACGTTCATCCGATAATCCACGGAGGAGACGGAAAAAGGAAAAATGCGTGTTGTTTAAACCGCCCAGTCAAGACCGGTCATCTGATGCAGTCGCCTTTCGAAGTCGCCGATCAAACCTCCGACCATTTCCCAGCCGTGACGCTTGCGAAGTTCAATTTCACCGAACTGGTTGACGCGCAAGATCGAATCCCCGGTGACGCCCGACTTGCGCAATTGCGTCAAATCTAATTCGCCATCGTTCACCAGGTCCAGTAATGTCTTGCCCGTTAACTCAATGAATCCCATTCGTACCTCCTCGAAGCTCAGGGACCTGCTGCAGTAAGGGGGCCGAAAGGAGCAGCCCCTTTTTCAACAAGCCGTTAAAAACCACCGCCGTCAAATCGTAGCATGACCGAGCGGGG
>SLFV01000294.1 GCA_007124075.1 Roseimaritima sp. | reverse complement strand
GGTTTTGGAACTGGGAATCGAACTGAACCTGGCGGTTCGCGATCCGGTGGACTATCTGGAGGTCATCCACAACGGCGAAGTTTACTACAGTGCCAGGCTGGAGGAATTCGCCGGAGCGGGAGGGATGATTCCGCCGTTACGAGTCGAAGCGAGCGGTTGGGTGCTGGTTCGAGTTGTCACAATGCACGAAGAGCATTTCCGCGCAGCGATTTCGGCTCCCTGGTACATTGATTTCGACGGCCAGCCCCGCATTGTGGCCGACGCGGTCGAGTTTTTTCGGAAGTGGCTGACCGAGCGGGAGGCGATGTTGAGCAAGCTGCCGTCGGAGCAGCGACAACAGCACGCAAGATTCGTCACTGCGGCGCGGAAATTTTGGCAGCGGCAGGCCGATCGTGCCGCCGCCCCGTGAACACCGGCACTTTGTTTTTTCCGGGCCGACTACGCGCTTCGCCCCTCGAGACGCTGGTTACGATGCTGGCGATGACTATAGTGAAAGGGCGTAGTCTGGGTGCTGACGGGCGTCGTTATAATCCAATCGCTGTCTGGATTGTTTTCCGACCGTTCCTCCGCAGCCCGATCTGCGTTGCTGGCTGCGTTTCCTTTCCAACTCGATTTGGTGATAGCTGTGAGAATTTATTGGGTACTGAAACCGTTGCTGTCGTTTGTGTTTTTCGTAACCGTCTTCGGATTTACTGCAGGGGATGGCCGGGGGGAGGATATTTTCCGAATTGGCATCATCGGACTTGATACATCCCATTCCCCGGCGTTTACGAAGCTCTTCAATCAGCAACCGCCGGTCCCCGAGCTTGGCCCTTGTCGAGTTGTTGCGGCGTACCCCTACGGTAGTCGCACGATTAAATCGAGCGCCGATCGAATCCCACAGTACACCGAGCAATTGCGCGAGCTGGGAATTGAAATCTGTGATTCGATCGCCGATCTGTTGCAGAACGTCGATGGTGTGCTGTTGGAGACCAATGACGGTTCATTGCATCTGGAACAGGCTCGCGAGGTCATCGCGGCGGGCAAACCCATGTTTGTGGACAAACCGGTTGCGGCGCAGTTTACCGATGTGGTTGCGATCTACGACCTCGCGGCAAAGGCCGATGTTCCGATCTTTTCATGCTCGTCGCTGCGATACAGTTCGGGGGCGCAGGCTCTTCGCGCGGGCGAACATGGTAAGGTGCTTGGTTGCGACGCATACAGCCCCTGTTCGCTGGAACCGTCCCATAGCGATCTGTTCTGGTATGGCATTCATGGTGTCGAAACGCTGTTTACCGTGATGGGACCGGGGTGCCGTTCCGTCACGCGGACGCAGACGCCTGATTTCGATGTGGTGGTTGGGCGTTGGGCGGATGGCAGAATTGGCACGTTTCGCGGAATCCGCCGGGGTAAGAATGGGTACGGTGGGACCGCATTCACCGACACAACCATCCGACCGATCGGAGACTACGAAGGCTACCGACCACTGGTGCTGGAGATTGCCAAGTTCTTCCAAACAGGCAAACCGCCGATTGATCCCGCGGAAACGATTGAACTATACGCCTTCATGACCGCCGCCCAAGCCAGTAGCGAACAGGGTGGGATCCCGATCACCATTGCCGACGTCATGGAACAGGCATCGGCAGATCGACCCGCGACCGAACCTTAGTTCCGTGGTCTCCAAAGGTTGCGACGGAACGTCTAGCTGGCGGTCTTTTCGCGGCGATCGATTGCCAGTGGAATCGCGATCGCTGCGGCCACCAGCAAGGCTAGAAAAATGGGATTCGTCAGCAGTGCCAGTAGACTACCCGCCGGTGCTCCGCGAGCAACCTTCGGGTCAACCTGTTCGATAATCCCAGCTTTTGCACCTTCCGGGGCAGCATCCGAGTTCCACACATGGTAGACTGCTCCACCTGCGTGCGTTACGACTTGATAGATGCCAGGGGCGATCGATTCTTGGACAAACCTCCCCTGTTCGTTCGTTCGCAACTCGAAAATTAACTTTCCCCCCTGGCCAATCAAGACGGGAGCGTCGGGCACGCCACGGCCTGCCTGATCGACCAACACGCCATGCAGGGAGTTCTTGTCCAGCCGAACATGGCGGATTTCCTTGCGAATCGGCAATGAATCGTGCGGCTCTTCTGCGTGGGAAACCCCTTGTGGGATGAGTAATTGCAGGCAAAGGGTGATCGTCAGCACGGCGCGAAACGGTGGGGAACCAAGCATTGGCATCACGATAATGCTCCAGGGACTGGGGAGGGCGCGTTCTAACACGACCATGATTTGTTAGCCATAGGTGGGGTCTAGCAAACAAAGCTCCTGAAGACAAAGAGCAAAATTCGAGAACGGTTCCGAAGGTGCTCGGGTAGGCATTCTGCATGCAACACCCTATATTCTTGTCAGCACCGTTTGGTCGATAGCTGTTTCCTTTTGCACACCCCGGTTCCCCATGGCCCGTCGAGTCGTTAGTCGGAAAGAAAAGATTGCCGAAGCTGAAGCGGTTGAAGCCGCTAAAGCTTTGAAGAAAACAAAGACTGCAAAGCGGAAAACGAAGGCTAAATCAACCGTTGACGCTCGCATGAAGCTCTACTGGGGCGTATTTAGCCAAAGCATGAAACGGGTCGCGGTCTTTGACTTTGACAAAAAAAGCGACGCCGAGAAAAAGGCGGCTGAACTAAGCAAAGGAGGCAAGTCACCCCATTTCATTCAGCGAGTCAAAGAGGAAATCGAGCTGGAATAGCTATCCGGAAAATGTTTTCGGTCCATCCGAGTTTTCGTCGATGGGGAAGTCGTTGGCCGGTCGATTTTGGGTTGCTTCCCCCTAAGTTGCGAGCGTGGCCATCAGGTAGCTTCGTAAACTAGCAATAATCCGGTTGGTGCAGATCCTTCCGGCCTTGGAGCGACGGTCGCGATTGCGAATCAACCGAATCTTGACATGCATCAAGGTATTTTGTCCGATCCGCGGTTTGTTGTCGTCCGCGCCGTTGAGTGTCTGTTCCGTGAAACTCAGTTGCATTTCACACTGGACATTGTGGTCGGCGGTGCGACGGCCCCCTTCGTGATACGAAACCGCCAAGCGGACCGTCACCTGTTGCTCGCCAACGGCAACGACTTCCGCGTTATGGTCCGCGACAAATCCACGGAACTTTTCGATAGTCAAATCAGTCGGTCCAGGCGAAACCAACCGAACCTCACGGATCGATTGTTCGGTATCGACCGACCAAGGCAACCATGAGGCCCAACGTTTACGCGCGGGGATCGGATCAGTTGACTTATCCAAACGACCGCTTCCCAGTTGGATAACCCGATTGCGACCGCTGTCTTTCGCCCTCAGCAGAGCGCGGTCGGCGCGGGCTAGGATCGTCTCCGCCGAATCGCCAGCTTGATACTCCGTTACCCCAAAACTTGCGGTAACCGATTTTCCCCCCAGTGCTTTGATCGGTGCTGCGGCCACCGCAGCACGGATCGCTTCGGCACGTTTCGTCGCAGTGGCGTTATCGGTTCCCGGTGCCAACAGGCAGAATTCTTCGCCACCGTAGCGGCAGACGAGGTCATGGGAGCGGGCATTCTTGCGCAATAAATCCGCGAATTTGACTAAGGCTTCGTCCCCAGCTTGGTGGCCGTGGACGTCATTGACCTGTTTGAAGTGATCGACGTCGCAGATTACCAGGCTGAAGGTGGGTCCGCCTTGGGCCGATAGGTCGACAAGCGTTTTGAGCGACTGGTCAAACTGCCCACGGTTTTCGACCCCTGTCAGCGAGTCCTTGGTTGCTTTGTTGTGCAAGTCAATCAAGCGTTCCTCCAGAACAACTTGCCGGGAAAGGTCGTTAAAGATCGCAACCGCTCCCTGGATTTCGGCAAACTCGTTCATGACCGGCGAAACCTGCAGCCGAACCGGAATTCGCTGTCCCTGGGGGGACAGGATCAAGATCGTCGGGTAATGGCGATTTCCGGTCCGCAAACAATCGCACAGCGGACAGTTCGCATCGTTCAGCAGTCTATTGGATTCATCGAATAGGCCGATGTCTTCGGCCGACCAACGAGTCCCGACGACGGCATCTGCGGAAATCGAAGTCAGTTTCGAAATGGCGTCATTCCAGGCGACGATTTCCCCTTGGGCGTTCAAAAAAACAACGCCTGCGGTCACGCTTGTAAATAGTTCGACCAGGTAGTCATTGGATGACTGGTTGGCGATCGGATCGCCTTGGCTTTGGAGCATGCGGCCACCGGCGATCCAACGCCCATCTTGGCGCTCCTGCGCAAGCTGCCCCAGCCAGCGTTCCAGCACTTGATTCTGGTAAATCCCGGCATGCGCTTCCAGCATCCGGCAAAAATCATGGACCAATTCGGGGTCAAACTGAGTTCCGCTGCCCGAACATAGTTCGCCAACTGCACGGTCGCGGCTCATCGCCGGTCGATAGATCTGGTCGGTGGTCATCGCATCGAATGCCCCCACGATTGCCAACATCCGCGAACCTAGGGGAAGTTCGTCGCCGTTGGGGCCCTCGTCGTGGCGGCGACACTGGTACCAATGATTGGCATAGCGGACCATTGTTAACAGTTCCGCGTCGGCAGTGCAGCCACTAAGGATCTCGCAACTCACCTTGGGGACCAAGTCCATCGTCAACTGTTCGTTGACGGAAAGTTTGCCGGGCTTTCGCAGGATCATGTCGGGAATGCCAATTTTTCCGACATCGTGCAGCAACGCTGCCACCTCCAAGCGATCACGTTGGTCACTGGGCAGCCGCAGTCGCTCCGCCCATGTGGAAATACTCAGTGCGACGCGCAAGCTGTGGGCGGCGGTTGCGGGATGCTTCGAACGCAGCGCGTAAAAGAGTGCCGACGCAATTCCCAGACGCACCATGGCCAAGTGATTTTCACACTTCGAATCGGGATCAGGCAGTGTCACCGCTGCCCCGCTGCTGGCCGCCGTCGCTTCGCCCAGCGAGTTCAGAAGGTTAGCAATGGGGGCTCCGGCCAGAGGTGCTTGGGTCGATTGAAAATCACTGGGTGTGGGTATTGACATTCCCGCAAGCCTGCAACAGGGACTGAGTGTCGAAATGGCACACTGAACAGTAAGTCATGTTTTGTGTTGAAGCAAAGATATTTGCCGGCTTTTCCCGACGCCTCGAAGCAACTTGCGCTTGCCTTATCGGTCGAAAAATAGCTAGGGTTGTCCGCTGGTGACACCTCCGGTTTGATGCCGATTTTGCGGATGCTAGTAATGCTATGACCACAGACCGTCGCGCCTTTTTGGCTTACCGCAGACGTAAAATCCTCGCCACACAACATGGTGATGGTCGTACCGGCGACAAATCGCGGCCGATCAGTTGTCTGCGCCAGGCTCGCCGGCCGTACGCGGCGTACGGTTCTCGCGTCCGCCGTCGATTGCGGATGCGCTGGTATGGGTTAGTGCCAGTGCACTTTTCCACGTTCGTGCTGGTCAGTGGATTGGTCGTGCTGACCACGGTGCTGCTGATCGTCGGCCATTTGGCTGCGAATCGTTGGAGCAGGCTGGCGTATGCCCCGGAGCTGGCCAGGCCATTGCAACTGAATCGCTCTGATTGTTTTGGTACTTGGTTCGCCCTCCTCCTGTTGCTGTCGGCGGCCGGGTTCGCTTTCTTGATCTACCAGCTTCGCCGATATCGTAACGATGATTTCGCTGGCAGCTATCGAATTTGGCGACCCACGATCGTGGTGATATGCGTTGCTAGCGTCGACTACGCGGCCGGTCTTTCTCCCTGGCTGGGTGAGCTTCTGGACGTTGC
>SLFV01000465.1 GCA_007124075.1 Roseimaritima sp. | reverse complement strand
CACCTGAGCCCTCCTTGAGCAACTTCGGCCGGACTTCCTCGTTTTCTATTCGCTTCCATTGTCGAACAATGCAGGCACGCCCGCACCACGACTTGCTGAGCATACTCGAAAAATCAATACCATGACCAGAGCAATTCCCTGCGAAATTCGAGCGGGCGGGCGGTATGGCGTTTCGCAGCATTTTTGGGGGCTTCTGCGTCGCCACTTCCCAAAATATGAACGTTCGTTAGCCTTACGTATTTGACGCTGCAGTCAATTTGCCAACAAGGGGTATTCTGGTCGGCGGATGCCCCCGAAATGAAAGAGAAAATCGACGAATGAGCGAATTTGAAAGCGTGGGAAAAGTGTCCGACTTTCAAGACAACGTCGGGCGAGCGTTTCCCGTCAACGGCCGGATGGTGGCGGTATTTAAACGAGGCGATCAGTTTTATGCAATCGACGATCTGTGCCCTCACATGGGGGCTTCGCTAGCGGAAGGGTACATCGAAGGGGATTCAGTGACCTGTCCATGGCATGCCTGGCGATTTTGCATCAAGGACGGGACCTGGGAAGACAATCCGCGAGTGAAGGTCGATGCGTTCGAAGTCCGTGTCGTAGGGGATGAGGTTCAGGTGCGAGTCGCCGATTGACGTTAGCCCACTTGCCCGGAACAGTCGGATTGGCCAACCTATTAGCGATAAAGAAGGTCCGAACCGCCTCAGCCGATTAAAGGATCAGCCCCTTTTCAATAGGCTGCCAGGTCGACTCTTGACATTGGATCGCTTCGACATACCTATCGCTGCAAAGATTCGCTGATGCCACACGCACCTCATGATATACGACTCGCTTCCCATGCTAAATTGGCGCTCGAGGACGGAACGGTCTACTGCGGCAAGTCTGCAGGAGCAGCGGGTGAAGTTACGGGGGAAGTCGTCTTCAATACCGCGATGACGGGGTACCAGGAGATCCTGACCGACCCCAGCTATCGTGGACAGATCGTTACGATGACTTACCCGGAAATCGGGAATTACGGCGTCAACCAAGCCGATGTGGAACATCGACGCCCGTCGTTGTCCGGATTTGTGATGCGCGAAAGTAGCCGGATTGACAGCAATTTTCGTAGCGAAGGCAGTCTGACGGAGTATTTGAGAAAACATGCTGTCGTTGCCATCGCGGGGATTGATACGCGAGCATTGGTTCGACGGATTCGCTCGCTGGGTGCCATGCGGGGGGTGCTTTCCACCGTCGATTTGGATGATGACAGTCTGGTCTCCAAAGCACAGGCTGCTCCGGGGCTGGTTGGTCGGGATTTGGCGTGTGAGGTAATGCCTCACGAACGCTCCAATTGGGAACAGAGCTTGGACGAATGGACGAAGGTACCGACTGCAGGCAACACGGCAGGTGCGCACGTGGTCTGTTTGGACTTTGGGATGAAGTGGAACATTCCACGTCATTTTTTCTCCCGTGGGAATCGTGTGACCGTCCTTCCCGGGACCAGTACGGCGGATGAGGTGTTGAGATTGCAACCTGATGGCGTTTTCTTATCCAACGGCCCAGGCGATCCCGAACCATTGCATTATGCTCAACGGACGATCGCGTCGTTGTTATCTCAAGTTCCCGTTTTCGGCATATGCCTTGGTCATCAACTGCTGTCGCTAGCCTGCGGTGCAAAAACCTTCAAGCTGAAATTTGGTCATCGTGGTGTAAACCAACCGGTGTTGGACCTAGAGACGGGAAAGGTAGAGATCACGACGCAGAATCATGGATTTGCCGTGGACGAACCTTCCTTGCCCGACTGTTTGGAGATTACGCATCGCAATCTAAACGACGATACAATCGCGGGCGTTCGGCATCGCGAGGCTGCAGCATTTAGTGTTCAGTTTCATCCCGAAGCGGCGTCGGGACCGCACGACAGCCATTATTTGTTCCAGCGATTTCAGCAAAGCTTGCTACCGGTTGAAAAATAGCGTCCCTCGCGAGAATTCCGAAGCGGACATTCGCGATAACCGTTGCAGTGCTGCCGGAGTCATTCGACCAGTAAGTGCAGTTTCAGCTCCAGCATCGCATTTCGGTTACGCATGCTTAGCGGTAGTGTGTGTTGGATTTTGTCGTAAGCGATTTCCAGACGCGAGGGATCGGCGAAAAACAGTGCGGGATTGACAATGCTTGCCTTCCGAGCGACGGTCTGCAGAAACTTTCGCTGGCTCGAAGTCAGCCTGTGCAGATGACACAGACCATCAAACAGGTCTCGCGGGTGACCAGATTCGAAACCGATGGTTTTTATGACCCAGAAAACAAAGGCACCTAGCAGACAAAAGACGATCGGCAACAGGATCACGAAGGCCACTTGCAGCCAGTCAATGGTATTGGCAGTTCGAAACCCCGAACCGATTTCTTCGATTCTAGATTGACCCGGTACAATCACGGCCGCAATTTTTTCATTCATCGCACACCACGCAAATCTAAGGCTTCGATCGCGGCACTGCTGACGGCGTGATTGACGACTTGGGTTAAATCCCACAGTGGCCGCAGGGTGTCATCATTGGACCCAACTGCTAGGGCCTTAATCGCCTGCACTCGCAGTTCCATGTGGTCATGGAAAGCAATCTCAGCTAGGTGCGAAGACAGTTCGTCCACTAAGCGAAGTGCCACCGAAGCGTGGATTGCTTGCAGTCTGCGTTTGCCAACCGGGTGATGCAACGCATCTTTGACCTTGTACGTGGCATCACGATCGACACTGCGAATAAAATCTCCCACGGTCAATCGTAACTCCGCCGGTATCCGCGACAGATTGACAAACATCGAATCCATTTTTAGGTGTTTTAAAATCGTGCCAACCGCCTTGCGAATATTGGCCGATGGATTTTCCGCAAAACGGATCATCCTCAGCAACATGACGGCGTCGGGAGTCAAAGACGGCATTCCACGCGGGTTGCTGGGATCATTGCTCAGCGATTGGTCCACGTGGTGGTCGTCCCGCCGGTTCTGCTTGATCGCTTGTGCGGCGACGACCGCGGCTTGGAAGACACGCTCCGGGTGCAGGGGCTCGAACCTTAACAGGGCCTGCACCAGGACCGATTTCTCCGTCAGCATTGTTTGCTGAAACGCGTCAAGCACCATAGTGATCGCTCGAACGCGATCCGGATCCGCCGAGGCATGCAACACCGCTAGCGCTGAACGTTGTTCTTGGGTCAGTGAGCGAATTTCGATGCCGATAAGCTGACAACTGGCAGGCACACCGATCGTCTGCAAGTTCCTCCGGGCTGCCGAAGTGAGGCCTTGTTCGACAAACATCAGCAACTCGTTGCGGAACGCCTGGTCGCAGCGCTGAGCGATGCAACTGGCAAAATCGTTTGGCAGCCGTGGCTGATTTAACATCGACAGCAGGATTTCAATAACTCCCTGGGCTTGGCTGTCGTACAGACGCTGCCACACCATCGTCCGGATTGGTTCGGGGAGCCGAAGCAGAGATGCCAGTTCTTTGTCTTGTGGTGCGGAAGCGGCCAAGAAGATATCAATGACAACAAGGTTTTGATGTTCATTAACTCGAGACACCGACTGCAGCAATGCTTGAACTAACGATCGCCTCAGGATCACCCGGTCAAGGTTGTTCCGAGCGGCACTTCCCAAGGCGTGTGCCATCCGCATCAAGGATTTCACAGTGACCTGTTGTATCTCCGGTTCATTTCGTCGTTCGACGTGGCGAACCAGCAGGGGGGCAACCGCCTGCAGGTCCAGTTGATCCGCGACCTGTAAGCCACGGCGAATCTGCGTCAGATTATTCGACTGCAACAACTTGGCTGCAGCGGAGTGCAAAGCTGGCCCCTCGGTGGGCAAAGCCCTGCGTTGCTGGTCGCTTAGACTTTCCCATTGGTCCAACAGGATGTCAAAGGCCGTAACCGAGCAACGTTGACATAGCGAATGAAAAGCCATGTCGCGGTTCTTGCCGACGCCATCACGCAAGACCTGTCCTAAAATCATGTCCGCCAAGGGGTGCGGTGCCGATCCCAAGTAGTCGTATGTAAGCTGGAGTCCACGCATGTTTTTTCTTCGACCATCTTGACCGAGGCTTTGACGTTAAACTCTAGCTAACTTTAAACTTGGTTGTGCGGATGCCGTGGGTAAAAAACCTCAGGAGGGGCAAGCCAACATCGTTATGATCCTCGCAACCGGTACGTCATCCAACCGTCGGTGTCGGCGGATTTGTCGGTAGGCAGCCCACTAGCTTTGATCGTTTACCGAGCGACTGGTAAACGAGGGCAACCGTACCCGGAGGTTCGCGCCGGACAAAACGCACTGCTGTGGGTCTGTAATCAGCTCGATCGATCCCTCATGCGCCTCGACAACGCGTTTGACAATCGCCATCCCCAATCCCGTTCCCGTCGTTTTGGTCGTAAAAAACGGCTCAAACAGCTTGGCCTGCTGATCCGCCTGCAAGCCCACGCCATTGTCGGAGACGATA
Organism: Roseimaritima sp.; assembly: GCA_007124075.1. Lineage (GTDB taxonomy): Bacteria > Planctomycetota > Planctomycetia > Pirellulales > Pirellulaceae > Roseimaritima. The sequence goes on along the minus strand of SLFV01000465.1, from coordinate 1,322 downwards.
ATCTCTTGGATCGCGTCGGGAAGTGCCTGTAGGCTGACCTCAATGCAACAGGGATCGGTGCAGGCCGATAATGAATTCTCAAAGAGGTTCCGAAACACTTGTTCCAAACGAGAACGGTCACCAGAGACGTTAAAATCGCCGGAGCAGGGATCGATCCGTAACTGCGCATCCCGAGCCCGATGAAGATGGGACAGGTCGTGCCAAACGCGCCTGCAACAGTCAATCAGGCTGACCGGTTCGCGTTGCAAAACAATGGGAGCAGCAAATTGCCGGACCTCTTCCAAAAGTTCATGTAAGTCACGGGTCGCGCGGCGAATGGAACGCAAATCCTTCATCGCTTCCGGATTCGGTTCCATTTCCAATTCCAAGATTTCGACGCCTGCTTGGATGCGTTGCAATGCGTTGCGGCTTTCGTGCGCCAGCGCGGTCATCGTTTGGCCGATCGCCGCCAACCGCTGCGACTGCAAAGCTTGTTGTTGCGCTGCTAACAGTGCGGTCACATCCAAACCAATCGCTAGGACTCCCGTCAACGTCCCTTGTTCATCGCGGAGCGAGGTGCTGGACCAACGGATTTGCCGCTGATCGTCGTCGCAAGTGCGGATGGCATTAATGATCGCATCGGTGGAGTTTCTCTGGCAGGTTTCCGAAAAACACTCGCGCAGCCAGCGTCGATCGGCGGGAAAGATACAGGTATCAAACCAGTCCTTGCCTTGCAGCGATTCCAGTGTCCAGCCCGTGATCGTGGAGAAATAGGAGTTAAAGTGAATGACTCTCCCCTCAAGATCCAGCATCAGTATGACCGCTTCCGCCGTTTCGATAATGCGATTGGCGAATTCATGTTCACGTCGCAACTGCAGCTCAATTTGGCGTCGCTGAACGATCCGTTGCAGCGAACTTCGCAAGGCATCGGGGTGGATCGGTTTAATCAGGTAGTCAGACACCCCCATCCGCAAAGCAGCCAGCGTGCTGCTCATGTCCGCGTATCCCGTGACAACAATGAAATCGGTTGCTGGCAACAGTGTTTTCAGCTCTGGCAGAAAGCTATCTAACTGACCATCAGGCAATTGGCGGTCCAAAATGACAACATCGAAGGCCGCTTGCGACGCTAGTTGTAGCGCCTGACCGAAAGAATCACCTTGCCAGATTGTGTAGCCATCCAGTTCCAGCACGTCACACAGACTGGCTCGAACATCGGGGTCGTCTTCCACCAACAGAATCGTCAGTTCGGCGGGCGCGCCGGACAAAAAACCGGTCATGCATGCATTTCCAGGGAGGCAATAGGGAACCGTTAACGCGGCGCGATCGACGGAAAGGGGCTGATT
>SLFV01000557.1 GCA_007124075.1 Roseimaritima sp. | reverse complement strand
GCCGGGGGCGGGGCCGGGGGTGAGTCTGGCAAAGCAGAACATTATGGAGCGCGGGGTGCTCCAAGGTATTTTCCCGTTTCGCTGGCGGCGGTTTGCCGAATTTTCTCGGGTGGCCCTGATGCAACCACTTGCCCGCCCGCCGAACCTCCACCGGGTCCCAGGTCGATGACCCAATCGCAGGCCCGCACTACGTCCATATTATGTTCGATCACGATCACCGTATTGTTGGCGGCGACCAGTTGGTCCAGCACCGAGACCAAACATTTGACATCGGCAAAATGTAACCCCGTGGTCGGTTCGTCCAGCAAATAAAGCGTTGCCCCGGTGCCGCCACGGGCCAATTCCGTACCCAGTTTGAGCCGTTGTGCCTCGCCGCCGCTGAGCGTTGTGCTGGGTTGTCCCAGTTGTAGGTAGCCCAGCCCGACATCGCATAGCGAACGCAAAATGCGATCGATCTTTGGGATATTTTCAAAGAACGCCCGCGCCTGTTCAATCGTCAACTGCAGCACGTCGCCGATGGTATGACCTTTGAACCGGACCGCCAAAGTCGCTTGGTTGTAACGGCGTCCGGTGCATTGCCCACAGCTCACATACAGATCGCTGAGGAAATTCATTTCGATTTTTTCCTGTCCATAACCCTTGCATTTCGCGCACTGACCAGCGGTCGAATTGAAACTGAACCGGCCTGGACCGAAGCCGCGTTGTTTGGCATCACGGGTGGCGGCAAAGACTTTGCGGATTTCGTCCAGTGCCCCCGCGAAGGTTGCGGGGCAACTGCGTGGGGATCGTCCGATCGGTCCCTGGTCGATCCAGATCAAGCGATCAATCGCCTCAGCCCCCTTTAGCTTTGCCGTTCCCGACCGACCCGAAGCCAGCCCCAACGAAGCCGCGACTGCAGGATAGAGCGTCTCGTTGATCAACGAGCTTTTTCCGCTGCCGCTGACCCCGGTAACACCGATCAAGCAACCCAGCGGAAAATCAACGGAAACGTTTCGCAGATTATGCATTCGCGCCCCGCGAATCGAAAGCGATTTACGTGGATTGACCTTCCGGACCACACGTTGCGGTACGGTTGATTCCGTCCCCTGCAAATACGGACCGGTCACCGAATGGGGGTCCGCCGAAACCTGATCGGGCGTCCCTTGGCTGACAATCCGGCCGCCATGCTGTCCCGCACCTGGGCCCATATCGATCAACCAGTCGGCTGCGCGCATCATCGCTTCGTCATGTTCAACCACCACCACGGTATTGCCTTGGCGCTGCAGATCACGCAAAGCCGCGATCAGCCGATCGTTGTCACGTTGATGCAAACCAATCGAAGGTTCGTCCAGAACATAGCACACCCCCACCAGTCCCGAACCGATGCTGGTGGCCAAGCGGACTCGCTGCAGTTCGCCACCGCTTAGCGTGTTTGCCGGACGGGACAGACTAAGGTAACCCACGCCGACGAGGTCCAAGAAACGTAAACGTTTCGTGACCTCGCGGCAGATGGGGTCGGCGACCCGTTGCGCGATGTCGGGCAAGCTTAACTGCGCAAACCATGGGGACAGTTCCGCAATGGGCAAGTCAACCAACCGTTGCAAGTTTTGACCAGCGACCGTTACCGCCAAGGCCTCTGGGCGCAAGCGACCGCCATGGCATTGCGGACAAAGACCCTCCTGTTGAATCGTTCCCATTCCGTCGCAGCCGACACAGGCCCCGTAAGGACTGTTGAAACTGAACGAACGAGGCTCCAACTCCGGATAGCTGGTCCCACAGTCGGGACAGGCGAAATGGCTGCTGAGTAAGCGTTCCTGCCAATCCTCCTTGCCCGGGGGCAGCGTCATCACCACGATCAGCCCCTTACCCATCTTCAACGCCAGCCTCACTGACTGGTCCAATCGATCGTGCAAATCCTCACGTACCACCACGCGGTCGATCACCGCCTCGATCGTGTGTTTGCGGCGCGGTGCCAACGGGGGGATTTCCTCTAGCAAAGCCATCTGCGAATCGACCCGCGCACGAACGAAACCGGCTTTGGTGATCTCTTGGAACACTTCTTCGTGCTTTCCACGACGACCGCGAACAAGCGGTGCCAGCAGCATCACTTTGGTGCCCGAGGGCAATGCCAGCACCTCCTGCACGATCGTGTCGGCCGACTGTTGGGCGATCTCGCAGCCACACTGGTGACAATGCGGAATCCCAACCCGAGCAAACAGCAATCGCAGATAGTCATAGATTTCCGTGATCGTTGCCACGGTGCTGCGTCTGTTGTGGGTCCCGGATTTTTGATCGATGCAAAGCGTCGGTTCCAAACCGTCAACCGCGTCCACGTCGGGGCGTTCCAGCTGGTCAAAGAACTGCCGCGCGTACACCGACAGGCTTTCTATGTACTGCCGCTGCCCCTCCGCAAATAGCGTGTCAAACGCCAGCGAGCTTTTACCGCTACCACTCAACCCGGTAATCACCGTCAGCCGGTCGCGCGGCAGGTCCACGTCCACGTTTTGCAGATTGTGCACACGCGCACCACGAATCCGCATCACGCCAGCCGCTCCCGTCGGATGCACGCTCGATTCGGTCGTCGCTGAAATTTCCTGGTGCTTCGTCAAAACCTTCGTTCAACCCTTCGATCGCGACCTATGTTTGGATAACTTGCAACCTGCCACATCATCCCGCCTGGCCACGGAATTTGCTATAGTGCATCGAGGGCCGCTTGGGAAACACTATTGATATCTTCCCACAGCCTATCCCGCATAAATGACCACTTGCTTCCCAGTATCGGGCGAACCTTCGGTGGCCGAAACCGTAAGCGGAAAACACCCCATTTCCAACCCATCAACAGCGTCGCCGGCGGTGCCCGGCGCGACCGCCGCTGCGGTCGATGCTGGGGGTCCGCCATGGGTACGCGCCGAAGCGGTGTTGTTGGCCAGTTACGCCACGCACAGCCGGGACACTGCGGGTCGCGAGTACCTGGAGCCCGAGCATCCCTACCGCGGACCGTTTCAACGTGATCGCGATCGGATTCTGCATTCTTCGGCCTTTCGCCGTCTTGCGGGAAAGATGCAAGTCTTCACCGGCGAAATGGGAGATTATCATCGCACGCGGCTGACGCACACCTTTGAGGTGGCTTCGATTGCGCGGACGATTGCCCGTGTTCTGCGGCTGAATGAGGACCTGACCGAAGCATTGGCGCTGATGCATGACATCGGCCATCCGCCCTTTGGACATTGTGGCGAAGATGTACTGAATCAGTGCTTGGGCCCGCTAGGGGGGTTCTCTCACAATCGTTTTGCGCTGGTGATAGCGAGAGAATTGGAACAACGCCAGACATCGCAACCAGGCATGAATTTGTCGGCCGAGGTGCTGGAAGGTCAGAACGAGCGGGCTGAGAAACACCATGGCGGCGTTTCGGCAACGGCGCGGCTGGAGGTTCAAATTGTTGATATCGCGGATTCGTTGGCCTATGACGCCCATGATGTTGATGACGCGTTACAGATTGGTTTGCTGACGATGCCGGAACTGCAACGGGTGGAAATCATTGGTCGCGTCCTGGAAACGACGCATGACAAGTACGGTGCGGTCTCGGGGGACAAGTTACGTCGCGCCTTGGTCCACGAGTTGATCGATCTGCAGGTCAATGATTTCCTGCAACAGGCAAGCATGTCATTACAAGCGTGGCAGGGACAATCGGGGGACGCGGTCCTATCGGGTGGCGTTCAACTGGAGCATTCCCGGGAACTTACCCAGCAACGCCAGGAGTTGGAGGTGTTTTTGTTCCAGCATGTCTATCGACATCCCCGCTTGATGACAGTGCGGCAGCGGGCGGCGGATCGAGTCCGTCAGATTTTCGAAACCCTGCAAGCGCGACCAGATCGCTTGCCGGCACGGTTCCGACGACGAGCCGAAGAGATTGGTTTGCCCGCCAGCATCGGCCAATACGTCGCCGGCATGACCGATCGGTTTTGCGAGTTGCAGTATGAGTGCCTGGTCGATGGCACGGGACAACTAGCCGATTGGTGATCGGTTTTCGGCGGTCGGTTAGCGGCGGGAAAAGTGACGCCGAAGTTACTTCCCCCCGTCGCCTACACGTCTTTCTTTTTCCGTTTGGTCTCGATTTCTTCCAGGGAGTACAGTTGCCCCTCCCCGCTGCCGGGGCAGACCTTGCAGGTCTCTCGCCAGGTACGTTTGGATTGCAGATTGCTATTCCAGAAGGGCCATGTCCGGCACTGAGTGGGGCGCGCAGCGTAGACGATGCATTTTCGCGTTTCCGGCTCCAGGAAGATGCAATCACCATCGGGGTATTCCACCAGGCTTTTCCCTTCGCGTTCCTGGCGGACAAACTGACGTTCGAATTCGCTGATACTGACCTGCAAATGGCTGGCCATTGCCGCAATCTCCTGTTCGTCTACCCAAACGAATCCTGGTTCACCGCTGCAGCAGTCGCCGCACCCCGTGCAGGTGAAACGCAAGCCATCGCGATACCAAGGGCTGCTCATCATCGACAATCCGCAAAAAACCTAAAAAGAAGAAATATCTACGATGTTGGGCTGCGTTGACCGCGTTGCACGGGTTTATACAAGCAACAATCAGCCGGGCAAACATCATGCCACGGCCCCATCGTCCCCAACGCGAATCGCTCCGTGCTGGGTGTGGTTCGTTCGCGAACTAGGTCACAGATCATGCCTATAAACTGAGGGTGGGTGCCAACCGTCGCGGCCCTGGCCATTCGGATTCCGCGTTCCTGACACAACTTGGCAGCCTCGTCATCCAAATCATAAATCACCTCCATGTGATCACTGACAAAACCAATCGGGATGACCACCACCTTATCCAATTTATTCGTGTCGTCTAGCGATTCGATTTGGTCGCAGACGTCGGGCTCCAGCCAGGGTTGTTGTGGCGGCCCGCTGCGGCTCTGAAAAACCAGTTTCCAGTGGCGTGCTCCGGCACCCTCGGCCACCAACCGACTGGCCTCGGTCAATTGCGTCTGGTACGTGCAATATTCCGCCATTGAAAGTGGAATGCTGTGGGCCGTAAACAAAACTTGCGTCGTGGCCGGATCCGCATCAATCTGCCTGCAGGCCTGCAGCAGGTTGCTGACCATCGGTTGGATAAACCCCGGATGGTTGAAACCGAAACGAAGTTTTTCCACGATCGGTGCCCCCAACCCGACTTCGGCCTGCGCGTCAGCGATGTTTTCTCGATACTGGCGACAACCGCTGTAGCACGAAAACATGCTGGTAAAAAATGCCAGAGCGCGTTGTCGCCCCTCGTCACGCATCTGCGACAGGGTTTCAGGAATCGTTGGATGCCAGTTGCGATTGCCCCAGTAGATCGGCAGTTGAATAGCCTGCCGCTGGAACTCCGCCTGCAACGCATCGATCAAAGCACGATTTTGCGAGTTAATCGGACTGACGCCACCGAACCCGTAATAATGCTCCGCCACTTCCAACATCCGCTCACGAGGCACTTTTTTACCTCGCAGCACATTCTCCAGAAAGGGCATCACATCATCGGGGCCTTCGGGACCACCAAACGAAATCAGCAACAAACTGTCATATTCAGGGAGCGGATCGGTTTTACTCACAATGCATGGCTCGGATATCAAAGGACAAGGGTAGGGACGCGGGGCTCTTTCAACGTTGGTTGCTTTCAGGCTTACTTCGCTGCGTAACCACGGGGGTGCTGGCGGTGCCAGTTCCACGCGGTTTGGACAATCGACGTTACGTCAGTATACTTTGGCTGCCAATCCAGCAGAGTCCGGGCCAGCGTCGCATCGGCGACCAATTC
>SLFV01000045.1 GCA_007124075.1 Roseimaritima sp. | reverse complement strand
TGATCGGCAATCGCATCGGCCAATTCGACCGAATCGCTGGCTGCCGCCTGCAGGGGCGACGCCGGAAGATCCGAATTTGGATTAGCGTTCAAGGAATCGTCTGGGGCATCACCCTCTGCCCCCAGAGATTCGTGCCCAAGTTCCAGCCCCAATTCGGCCAACAACCGATCGGTTTCGTCGTTAGCCAGTCGCAGATCGTCGGAACGGTCGCCGGCGACGATAAACCAGATGGTTCCCACGAATGCAGCGAGAACCAAAAGAATCAGCAGTTTGGGAGCCAGAAATGCGCCCCAGCCTTCCGAGGTATTTGATTCGTTTTCATTCTGCACAGCCCCAGAACCGGCTCTTTCCCGCGTGCGCGACTCAGTCGCGGCGAGTGTCGAAGTCGGCTTGGACCGCGAATCCGGCGTTTCATCCCGAGCAGGCGATTTGATTTTTTCGAATGGCGGCGGGGGAAAATCGTCGTGAGCCGAATGCAGGAAAGCGTTGGCTGGCGATTTTTGCGACGCGCCCATGGATATCATCGGCATGCGAAACAGCACAGGGATATCCGACGATCGATCACCGACGGAGCGTGACTGGCCTGCATGGCTGCCGCGAGGGCGTGAAACTGACATTTGCTATCGTCCTTGACACAGTGGAGCGGCATTTCCAGACGATGGTCACGCAAATCGGTCACCGAGATCGTGAACATCCCGATTCGGTAACGCGAAAACTTGCTAGGATAACCAGTACAATCGCTAGACTTGCCTCTATCTGTTTTATTCGGCAATGATGTCGAGATCCTTGACGATTTTGCGGAATAGCGAAAGATTTCCGCCAAGGCAAGATGAACCGCCTAACTTTCGTTTTTCTTGCGAATCGATTACGGTGGTAACTCGGGCGGTGGGAACCCCCAAAAACGCCCCGAAACGCCGACTTCCAACGAAGTGCGGCCCCGTTGCGCAGCGCAAGCAACGGGATTACAAGCGGATTGTCTAATGTCGATAACACGAAAACAATAACGGTGCTTGATCCATGCTGCATACCAGCCAGCCTAACGCCCTGCTGCCCGACCTGATTCGCGAACGGATATTGGTGCTCGACGGAGCGATGGGGACCATGATTCAGCGATTGGCTCTGGACGAACAAGCGGCGCGGGGGGAACGGTTTGCCGACCACCATAAAGACTTGAGTCGATTTTCGGACATTTTATGCCTGACGCATCCAGAAAAAATTACCGACATACACCGTGCCTACCTGGCGGCCGGGGCGGATATCGTGGAGACCAATTCGTTTGGCGCCTCGCCGATCGGAATGATCGAATTTGATTTGCCGGAAGAACTGGTCGACGAGATCAACGTTGCGGCGGTACGCTGTGCCAGGCTGGCGGTTGACGAGTTTAACGAACGGACTCCGGATCGACCGCGTTTCGTTGCCGGTTCCATTGGTCCCACCAGTAGGCAGACTGCGATCAGCACGCGGGTGGAGGATGCGGCACATCGCGACGTGACATTTGCCGAAATGGTCGCCAGCTATCATCACCAAGTGGTTGCCTTGGCCAACGCGGGGGTCGATATTCTGCTGCCCGAAACCGCGATCGACACATTGAATCTGAAGGCCTGTTTGTTTGCGATCGCGAAATTTTTCGACGCGGGGGGACGTCCCGTTCCCGTAATGGTCAGCGGTACGTTTGACAAGGGCGGGCGGACATTTGTTAGTGGCCAAAGTGTCGAAGCGTTTGTGACGGCGATCGCGCATTTCCCGCTGCTATCGATTGGGATGAATTGCGCCCTGGGGCCCGATATCATGCGACCGCACTTGGAGGATCTTGCCAAATGCTCCCCGGTTCCGATTAGCTGTCATCCCAACGCGGGCTTGCCCAATGAAATGGGGCAGTACGACTTGGGGCCCGTCGCCATGGGACAGATGATCGCGGATTTTGCCAGTAATCACTGGTTGAATATCGTTGGGGGTTGCTGCGGCACCACGCCCGAACACATTCGTGAGATTGCGTCCCAGGTCGCCAAGATTAAACCGCGACAAGATTTGGACCAACCGATTTATACGCGGCTGTCGGGGCAATTGCCGTTCGCTTTGCGTCCGGAAATTCCCTTCACGATGGTGGGCGAGCGGACCAACGTAACCGGCAGCCGAGCATTTGCACGCCTGATTCGCGAAGAACGCTACGACGATGCTGTCGAGGTCGCGCGGCAGCAGGTCCAAAACGGAGCGTCGGTGATCGATGTGAATTTTGATGACGCCCTGCTGGATGGTGCGGAAGCGATGACCCGATTCCTGCGGTTGATCGCCGGGGATGATGTGGTTGCGGCCGTCCCGGTGATGATCGACAGCAGCAAATGGGAGGTCTTGGAGGCGGGGCTGAAGAATGTCCAGGGCAAAGCGATCGTGAATTCGATTTCGTTGAAGGATGGCGAAGAGACATTTCTGGAACGAGCCAGGCTGGTTCGTCGCTACGGCGCCGCAGCGGTCGTGATGGCTTTTGATGAACAAGGCCAGGCGGCGGATGAGGAATCAAAGGTTCAGATTTGCAAACGGGCTTACGATCTGTTGGTCAACGAGGCTCGTTTTCCGCCGGAGGATATCATTTTCGATCCGAACATCCTGACGGTGGCAACCGGGATCGAGGAGCACAACAACTATGCAGTCGACTTTATCGAAGCCGTGCGGCGGATCAAGGCGGTTTGCCCAGGTGTCAAGACCAGCGGTGGGGTCAGCAACATTAGTTTCAGTTTTCGCGGCAACGACCGGGTTCGCGAAGCGATGCACAGTGCCTTCCTGTACCATGCGGTCCAAGCCGGTTTGGACATGGGGATTGTCAATGCGGGGCAGTTAGAGGTGTACCAGGAGATCCCTGCGGACCTCCTGGAACATGTCGAGGATGTGTTGCTGAATCGTCGACCGGATGCGACCGATCGGCTGCTGGAGTTCGCCGAAACCGTGAAAGGAAAAGGGCGCAAGGCAGCCGGTGAAGATCTGGCATGGCGCGAAGGGGATTTTCGTGAACGCTTGAAACACGCCCTCCTGAAAGGGATCGACAAATTCATCGTCGAGGACACCGAGGCGGCGCGTCAGGCATGTCCACGCTGCCTGGATGTAATCGAAGGTCCGCTGATGGATGGCATGCAAATCGTGGGCGATTTGTTCGGGCAGGGGAAGATGTTCCTGCCGCAAGTGGTGAAGTCGGCGCGGGTGATGAAAAAAGCGGTCGCGTATCTGGAACCTTTTATGGAGGAGGAAAAGCGGTTGCTGGGAACCACAGCTCAGGCCCATCGGGGTAAGTTTCTAATCGCCACCGTCAAGGGAGACGTTCACGATATCGGCAAAAACATCGTTGGCGTCGTGTTGCAGTGCAATAATTACCAGGTGATCGATCTTGGGGTGATGGTTTCGTGCGAAAAGATATTGGAAGAAGCCACCAAACATGGTGTGGACATGATCGGGCTGTCAGGGCTGATCACCCCCAGTTTGGACGAAATGGTCCACGTTGCCCGCGAGATGGAACGGACGGGAATGACGCTACCGCTCCTGATTGGTGGGGCAACCACCAGCGCGAAACACACCGCCGTTAAGATCGCTCCGCAGTACTCCGGCCCGGTGATTCATGTCTTGGATGCCAGCCGCAGTGTAGGGGTGGTGGAAAAACTGATTAGCCAGGAGAACCGTGGTCCGTTTACGGAGGAAAATGCAAAGTTGCAAAAACAGTTGGTCGCCAGCTATCGAGACCGACAGCAAACGCTGGTCCCCTACGCTACGGCTTGCGAACAACGTTTTCAAACCGACTGGGATACCGTTCGCATCGATACACCCGAATTTTTGGGCGTGCGGGTGCTGGACGATGTGCCATTGCAAACGCTGCGGCCGTTTATTGATTGGTCGCCGTTTTTTATGAGCTGGGAGCTGATCGGGAAGTACCCCAAAATTTTCGATGACCCATACTGCGGTCAGCAGGCGCAAACGCTGTACGAGGATGCGAATCGGATGCTGGATCAATTGATCGCTGACCGTGCGATCCAGGCCAAAGGGGTTTATGGTTTTTTCCCCGCGGCAAGTGACGGTGACGATGTGATTGTTTTCCGTGATCAAGATCGGGCGGAGGAATTAACGCGGTTTCATTTTCTCAGACAGCAGTGGGAGCGAAAGGGGCAACGCGATTTCCGTTCGCTGGCGGATTACGTGGCACCACGGGACAGCGGTCGTCACGATTACTTAGGGGCGTTTACGGTGACCGCAGGGATTGGTGTGGAGGAGCTTAGCCAGCATTACAAGGAACGGCTGGACGACTATAACGCGATCATGGTCCAAGCCGTGGCAGACCGGTTGGCCGAAGCGTTTGCGGAGTATCTCCATGAACGAACGCGTCGCGAATGGGGCTATGGTCAGGAGGAATCGCTGAGCAAGGAACAGTTGATTAAGGAAGCCTATCGCGGCATCCGGCCCGCGGCTGGCTATCCGGCCTGTCCCGATCATACGGAGAAGCGCACGTTGTTTGATCTGCTGCAAGCAGAAAAAAACGCTTTGGTGGAACTGACCGAATCGTACGCGATGTTTCCCGCCGCCAGTGTCAGCGGCCTGTACTTTGCCCACCCCGAGGCCAGGTATTTCACGGTCGACCGTGTGACACGCGATCAGGTGAAGGCGTACGCTGGAAGGAAAGGTATGCCGATCCGCGAGATCGAACGTTGGTTGGCGCCGAATTTGGCCTACGATCCGTAACGTTGATCAACGCTTCGGTTACGGATTTTTTGAGCAGTCTCCGACGAATTTTACTGTACCTCCTGAAACCCCCGATCCTCACGAGGGCCTGACCATGTCTACGAAAAATGCTTGTCTAACTCGCCACTATTGCCTCCTGGTCATCGCGATGGGCAGTGCCTTGATTTTGCCTACAACGGCCGTGTTAGCAGCCGAGGCCGAGGTGCCCGCAGGGTTTCGGGCGCTGTTCAACGGCAAGGATCTGACGGGTTGGTACGGGTTGAATCCGCATGCTGCGGCCAAGCTAAGTGGTGAGGAGAAGGCGAGAAATCTTCGTAAACAAAGAGACGATTTCGCTTCGCACTGGCGTGTTGAGCAGGGGCAACTGGTCAACGATGGCCAGGGGCCCTACGCCACCACGGAGGCCGATTTTGGCGACATTGAATTACGACTGGAATACAGAACGGTTCCCCGAGCCGATAGCGGGATTTATCTGCGCGGCACTCCGCAGGTGCAGATCTGGGATTGGAATCAACCCTTCGACCCCAACCGGCCGACTCGCAAACCGCACCTCGGTTCGGGTGGCTTATTTAACAACTCTACCACCGCTCCCGGTCGCGACCCGTTGGTGTTTGCGGATCGACCTTTTGGCCAATGGAACCAAGTTCGCATCCGCCAAATCGGTGCGGTGACTTGGGTTTGGCTGAATGATCAACTGGTTGTTGACGCCGCTGTGATGGAGAATTACTGGGACCGAAGCCAGCCGTTACCCAGTCGCGGGCCTGTCATGCTGCAAACCCACGGAGGTGAAATTCGCTGGCGAAACATTTACGTGCGGGAGATTGCGGCTGCTGAGGCGGAGCAATGGTTGGCGTCAACGGTCGAGGATTCTTTACGTTCGGCGTTGACGTTACACGCCTCGTTTGATCATGGCCTGGATGCGGATTTTTCGCGTGGCGACCGTACCAGCTATGTCAAACGATCGGGGCAATTGCTGCGTACCCAAGCGAATGAGGACGTGGAACTGGATCCGGAGGCTGGTAAATTTGGTGGGGCCCTGCGGTTTACTCGCAAAAGCAAGTACCAACCCGCTTTTCAGAATTCCG
>SLFV01000562.1 GCA_007124075.1 Roseimaritima sp. | reverse complement strand
TTGTGGCAGCAAGCCGTCGCGACGCTGGATGACCTAACCGCGGATTTGGCGCGACAAAGCTGCCGCATCGAGTCGCTGGAACCGGGTAAAATTCGCGTTTTTTTCCCCGCAAACTATCAATTAGCAAAGACTCGCTGTGACAAGCCGGAACAAAAAAGTAAGATAGAAGGGGCACTGAGTCAAATTGTGGCACGCCGTGTGCTGGTCGAGACAGCCTTTGACTCGCAGGCGGTTGTGCAACAACCTAACGTCCCACGGGAGTCCAGTGCCGACCGTAAGCAGAAGCAACGTGAATTGCAGTCGCACCCGCTGGTACGGAAGTGCATTGAAGTGTTTGGCGCGGAGGTCGTACGCGTCGATCCGCCGCCGCAACCAGGCTAATGCTGCGCGTACGTTTTCAAGTGGAACGACCAACGATCCTTTACGAATCAGAGAGAACTCATGTTCAAATTAGGCAACCTTCCCGCCATGATGTCGGGCCTGCAGAAACTGCCTCAAGCGATGGCGGCGATGACGGAAAAATTGCGAGAGGAAAGGATCTATGTGGAAACCGGTGCTGGCAGCGTCCAGGTCTGCTTTAACGGCTTGGGGGAAATGCAGACGGTAGAACTGAAAAGTGAAAATCAACCAGCGGAGGAACTGCAGCGTTGGGTACTGGACGCCTGCAATCAAGGACATGCCCAAGCAAAACAAAGGTACGCCGAAGCGATGCACGATTTGGCTAGCGAACTGAAACTTGATGGCATGCCTGGGTTTGACAGTGCGATGTCCTCCTTGATGGGTGGTCAATAGAGCGTGTTTGCCGACGAAGCAGGAGCCGTAGTCGATTTGGTCCAGCAGCTCAGTCGGTTGCCGGGAATCGGTCGCAAAAGCGCGGAACGACTCGCTTTCCATCTGCTTCGTGTCTCGAAAGAGGAGGCGCTCTCGCTAGCAAACGCCATCCGCAATGTCCGCGAAAATGTTCGATACTGTGAGGTTTGTTTTAACTTAGCCGAACAGCAATTGTGTCAGATTTGTCGCAATCCCAACCGGGAACCGACGCGGTTGTGCATCGTCGAACAACCAAGGGATTTGATGTCGCTGGAACAGTCTGGGGTTTACCGAGGACTGTATCACGTACTATTAGGAAGGATCGCGCCGTTGGAAGGGATGGGACCCGATCACCTGACGATTGATCCGTTGATTGACCGTGTCCGAACGGGCAATTTTCAGGAAGTGATCATGGCCACAAATCCGAATCTTGAAGGGGATGGGACCGCACTGTTCATCTCCAATCTGCTGAGTGAATTTCCCGTGGAAATTACTCGGCTGGCACGCGGGATTACCTCCGGCAGCGTGCTGGAATACGCCAACAAAGAAATCCTGGCAGATGCTTTGAACGGTCGGCAAAGACTTTAAAACTCGGCTCGGAGAACGAGCCAACCGAGACTTGTAAGGAGTCAACGTATGCGAATGTCGATGGGACTGGATGCAAGACAGTTGCAAGTCCAGAAGATCGCGCCGCGGATGATCCAGTCGATGGAAATCTTGCAATTGCCACTGCTAGCGCTGCAGGAACGAATCGAACAGGAGATGAACGAAAACCCGTTACTTGAACAACTGGACACCGATCCCGCGTCGCCCGACGAAACCGACGAATTCGAAGACCGGTCGGGCGACACACGGGCAGAAACCGAAAAGGAATTGATCGTTGATAACGATCATGACAACAAAGACGATTTCGAGCGTCTGCTGAATATGGATAGCGAATTGCCCAGCACGTTTGACGATTCGTTCCGACAATCGGCAAACCGCATCCAGGAGGATGCCGACCGACGTCATGACTTGATGGCCAACGCAGAAATGCGCCCGGAGTCGCTGAACGACTTCTTGCTGCACCAACTGGCGGAACTGGATATTGATGACCGCGTGGAAAAAATGGCCGAACGGATCATCAGCACACTCGATGCCCGTGACGGTGGCTACCTGAGAATGCCGCTAAGCGACCTGCTCCCCGCCAACCATACCAAAGAAGATCTGGAAGTCGCTCAAGAAGCCTTGGCGGTCGTGCAATCGATGGAACCAACCGGCATTGCCGCGCGCGATCTCCGCGAGTGTTTGCTGCTGCAAATCCAACCCTCCATGCCCTACAACGAGGAGATGAGGGTTCTGATAAGCAATCACCTGCACGACCTGGCGGAGAATCGATTACCAGCGATTCAAAGGAAAACGGGTTACTCCATCGACCTGATCAAAGCGACGCGGGAAGCGATGCATGGATTGACCCCCAAACCAGGCACGGCCTTCACGAAAACCTATGTCCCGGCGGTAACGCCCGATGTGACCGTCGAACAAGCGGAGGACGGGTCCTACCAAATACGTTTGGACGATGACCGTGTGCCGCGACTGTTCATTAGCGACTACTACCGAAATCGGTTGCAGGACCCCAACAGCACCCCGGAGGAGCGTGAGTTCATCAAAAAGAAGGTTAATGGTGCCCAGTGGTTGATTGATGCGATCGAACAACGTCGCAGCACCCTATCTAGGGTCGCGCAGGCTATTGTGGAACACCAAAAACGCTTTTTGGACGAAGGGCCTGAAGCGATCGAGCCGCTGAAAATGCAGCAAATCGCGGATCGTGTGGGTGTGCATGTCACCACCGTCAGTCGGGCGGTCGACGATAAATGGATGCAGACACCACGTGGAATCCTGCCGATGAAACGCTTCTTTGTTGGCGGCACTCAAACCGAAGATGGCGAGGATGTTGCGTGGGACACCATTCGCATCAAGCTGCAGGACATCATCGACAAGGAAGACAAAAGCGATCCGCTGTGCGACGAAGCCTTGGCGGACGAACTGAGTAAAGCCGGGATGACCGTCGCGCGGCGGACGGTGACCAAGTACCGCAAAAAAATGGGCATTCCCAGCAGTCGGCAACGGCGTGACTGGTCGTTGACCAAGAAGTAATTCGGCGCTCGGCCCCGTCAGCAACGTAAGGTCCAGGTCGGACCGCATGCCCCGACGTCGTGCGCCGCGACCGTCCCTAAGCGGGGCGAGGCTAGGGGAATTGAATGCAGCAACTTATTTCGCGGCAATTCCCTAAAATCGCAATCGAAGCCGCAGGGTCTCGTGCGGGGCAAGCACGATTTTGACGCTGTCGCCTTCGACTTCGAAAGCATGGCCGTCGCCAAGCCGAATCGCCTGCTGTGGATCGCGAAAGCAGTGGAGCCGCGTCTTGGTGGTTTTGCCTCGCGTTTCCACCAATAACGCCTCGATTTGCAGCGAACCGTCGCATTGCTGAGCCTCTGCGGTGGTCAGCAGAACACTGCGTGATTCAAGCTGCAACAACCAACCCTCAGGCATCGCCGGCGAATGTTCCGACTGAGTCAACACGGAGACAGGGCAAAGGCGGGAACGAGCGAAAGCGATGGGGGACTTGACATCGAACCCATACTCCAGGCGGAAGCTGCCGTCGCTTTGGCCTGCCACCATCAGCAACGTATCCACAAAACGATCACCACAGTACCGATGGGCCGGACGTCCGGCGGCCAGTACCAGGGTTTGCCGTTCTCCCTCATCAATGACCAGCCCCAGCGGCGAATTTATCCGACGTCCTCGTAACCGATGCACCTTGTCCCGTAATAGTGTTTGCACCTGAGCGGCTTCGGAAGCGACCGCAATCCGGGCAGCAAAATAGTTCTGCCAAGGATCCGACCCCAGTTTGACTCCCGCCATCGGGTTCAGCTCCCCGTCGATTTCCAACAAACGCGATCCGCTGCGGACACAGTACCTTAGTTGGTAGTCCGCGACCGCGCGCTCGCCACGCACCAGACGGCCGACACATTCAATCTCCCCGATCGCGCTACTGCTGCGGATGACTTGGATGCGGTCGGCGGTCATCGTGCAGTAACGCGGTTCGGCGGTACTGTCAAAGTGAACCAACTGCAATGAAAACCGATTCCCGCGGACACTTCCGCTGTGTACGCTGGTCACCGAACCGTCGTTGGCGATGGTCACCTCCAAGAATTCGTTACTCAGCGTTTGACCGTCTGCGCGACGTTGCGGCTTCTGGAACCAACCGCGTTTCTCCGGCTGTGTCCCGGGAGCCACCACCGCAAATCCCATCGCGGGAACATCAACATTGGCGTAGCTGGATCGCCCATCGATCCCGTGCGCACTGAAGATCGGTGGTTTTACCGCCGGGGGATAACCCTCCAGCGACGTCATCACGCGGAGCGGGATCGGATGCGGGTTCAGGCAGACCCGTTGCCCGGTAACTGCAGGCTGTGAATTGGCGACTGCCGCCAACAGTGTGGCTTCGCTCTTGGTTGGTGCCGCGTGAGACGCTGCGGTCGACGAAGGCTCCGCCCCCCCCCCGACCTGAACCCCTGCGACCTCCACTGCCTTACCAGCTACCAGAGCAGTCAACGCCGCAAATAACTGATCTCGCTCGATTGACAACTGCGAACGTAGTTGCCCCCCGACCGTCGTCAGCGGGTTCGTCTGTCCTTGGCCAACCGCACTGGCCAGCCAATGACCATTGGCTTCAATCGCATCTGACTGAAAACTATGGTACGGTCGTTCGCCTTGCGTGAAATAATCATCCAGCGTCCAAAATTTCCCGAGCGCCAACCCCCACTGACTGGCACGCTGCAAGACTTCAAAGGTGTGGCAAGATTGCCCTGGCCAACGCACCAACAACGCGGTGGCGACATCACCGCAATCGACCGCACTGCCCAGCATCGGCCCCAGTCGCAGGAAAGATGCTTCATCGGCAGCATTCAGCGGTTTGCAGACCAACGCTTCCAGTTCGCCGGATCCCGTCTGCCACAGAAGTTTACTTTCGTCTCGAAAACCGGTCCCGCCAGCAAAATCGATCGGGATCACCCCCTGGTACCCCAACGCGGCAAGCCAAGGCGCTAAATCACCCGGGATCCCTCCGCTGTATCTGGCGAACGCGGCCGGCATCCGCCCAAACGTGTCGACAAAATGCTGCTTGGCCTGCGTCATCGCCTGCCCCAGTTGCGCCGCGGTCTGATGGTCCAAGCATTCATTCGCATCCAAACCACCACCGGCCAGACTCAGGTTTCCCGCTGCAAGCCGTTGCTGGATCGTGTTCAGATTTTGCGAGTCGTGCGTATGCAACCCTCTGGCGATTGCGGTATCGACCAACAGATTGATCGGGCGCTCGTCCAGAAGCGTCTCGGTCAAAGCACTGCCTAACGTGCTGCCCGCCAGCAGCACCAAATCAACTAAATGTGGATCGGCAGAGAAGTAATGGTCGCGTTCTTGGGACAATAGATCGAAGGCGGTGTGCAAGGTGTCCGCCGCGGTTGTGGCATCACCTTGCGACCAAGCCACCGCCGCCTTGACCACTTGGTCGGCAAAGACAACTTCGTCCAAATTGCTGGTGTATCGTAATTGCCTGGTCATCAATTGCACCTGCAAGAAGACGTAGGCCACCGCGAAAAAATCCAGGGGTTCCACAGGGCGGTGCCCCTGGGTCAATGGTCCTGACGGGCCAGGCAACTGGGAAACAGGCAAACCGTCTAGAAACGCGGCGCGATCATCCCCGCGGATCAACGTCGCTTCGGGGATAGCACGGAGCGACTCCTCAAAATCGCTCGGTAAACGGGGGGCGGAACAGGCTGGCAGCAAAAAGTACATCCCCGCCAGAGGACGGGGGGGCACATCCGCGCGACACCACGTTGGGATCTTGCCAGCCGCCGCTATCAACGCCGGATGCCAGGCAGCCATCCAGGCCCCTAACAACCCCGTTGCGGCTTCAGAAGTCAGGCTGGAGGGAAAATCCTCCAGGGTGTTGCACGGAATCAGGACACAACACTCTTCGATTGGTGGATTCATTGATTACAATTTGACGAAGGCAGAGGACTGTCAGTACACTAAGAGAAACGCTGCGGGGACATTTCGTCGCAGCCCATGCCGAGTCACGAAAAAATTTACAGTTGAATCGAGCAGCTTTTCTTTTCCGAATATTCGCTTAATCCTCCTTGAAACGGTAACTGGGGCATCGCTATCCAGCAAGGTTGCTCCCCGAACCTCGTTCCAAACTATTATGGCTAACGAAAATCAAAATGGGTAAATCATCAAGCGTGTGGGGTGTCGAACTGGGCCAGTCAGCGCTCAAAGCGATGCGTTGCCACATGGAAGGGGACGAGGTGATTGTCGATGCGTTCGATTTCATCGAATACCCCAAGATTCTCAGTCAGCCCGAAGCCGAACCGGAGGTTTTAATTCGGGAGGCATTAGAAAAGTTCCTGGAGCGCAATGATTACTCGCGCGATGTGCGGATGGTTGTCAGTTTGCCCGGTTCCAGCGGTTTGGCAAAGTTTTTCAAGCCGCCACCGGTCGAAACTAAAAAAGTCGCAGACATTGTCCGCTACGAAGCCCGTCAGCAAATTCCCTACGACCTGAAGGATGTCATTTGGGATTATCAGATGATGCCCGGCAGCGTCATCGAGGATAACTTTGCCTTGGAGTCTGAAATTGGGTTGTTTGCGATGAAACGCGAACAAGCCTTTCATTCGCTGAAGCCGTTTGAAGAAGTTGGCCTGGAGGTTGATTTCATTCAAATGGCACCATTGGCCCTGTACAACATGCTGGCTTACGATCGCTTTCATGAGCGTTTGGACAGCGAAACGTTCGATGCCGAAAATCCGCCTAGCTCGACGGTCTTTCTGTCGATTGGTACCGATTCGTCGGATTTGATTATCACCAATGGTTTCCGAATTTGGCAGCGCAGCATTCCGCTGGGGGGAAACCACTTCACTCGGCAATTGACCAAAGAACTGAAACTGACGTTTGCAAAAGCGGAGCATTTAAAGCGGCACGCGCGAGAAGCCGAAGACCCGAAGCTAATCTTTCAGACCATGCGCCCGGTGTTCAATGACTTGGTAACGGAGATGCAACGGTCGATTGGCTTCTTCAAGAGCATTAACAAGAAAGCCGAAATCACAGAACTGGTCATCGCCGGCAACACGGTCAAAATGCCGGGGTTGGCCCAGTACCTTGGGAAGAACCTTGGCTACGAAGTGCACGTCTTTGATCGCTTCGGGCGGCTCGGGGGTGAAGAGGTGCTGGCGATTCCGACGTTCAAGGAGAATGTGCCGACCTTTGGTGTGTGTTACGGTCTAACGCTGCAGGGCCTGGGAAAGGGGCAGATTCGCACCAACTTGGTGCCTCAGGAAATTCTGACGGAGCGATTGATTCGGGCAAAAAAACCTTGGGCCTTGGCTTGCGTCGCGTCGCTTTTGATCGGTCTGGCGATTCACTACGTTTTCATCCAAAAAAGCTGGTCGCAGACACATCCCGATGATTGGGCATCGGCAGTCAGTGCGGTGAAATCGACTCAAGAACATAGCAGTCGGCACAAACAGCAGTTTGATGGCTACAAATCGAAATTAACTTACTTGAAAGCGGTCGGTGACGAGGTTTCCGGCAACAGCGAACGCCGTCTGAAATGGTTGGAACTACAATCGGCGGTTTTGCAGATGCTGCCGCGAACGCCGCTGGTCGATGGCAAAATGCCCAGCCCCAAAGAGCTGCCTTTTATCGATCGGCCCGATATCTATATCACCCGCGTGGATAATCGACATTATGAAGACGTCAGCACCTGGTTTAACGAGCGGCGAAAGAATCGCTATTTGGACGAACTCCGCAGTTGGGCTGACTTAACAAAACAGACACTGCCGGAAGACTTTGCAGAGACCGAAGGTCCGACGGGACCGGGCTGGGTGATCGAACTGGCGGGTTACCATGATTACAACGACACGACCCGCCGCGGCTTCGAGGCCAGTAACCATATCCGCCGGACGATGCTCAATAGCTTTTTGACTCAAGACGTTGAAATTCCCGACGAGACGGGGGTCTTGAGGAAGTTCACGTTGGACGAAATGGGCATCTCCTTCCCCATTCTGGTTTCCGACAACAAACCAACCACGCGACAGGTCCCCAACCCAGACTACGAGCCTCCGGCGCCGGGGACAGGGGCAGCCGCTGTGGGTTATGGCATGGAAAGTCTTGAATATGGTGCCGAAATGGCGGCTGGCCCGACGACAACCGGGGAGAAGGAGCCAGGGGAACCGCCCACGCTGTCCGTTCTCCGACAGGATTTCACCTTTCAGTTTGTCTGGCAACCCAATTTGCTGTCAGAACGTTTAGAAATGCAAAGGGAAAAAGCGGAAGCCGAGGAGGAGGCGCGACAACAGGAGGAAGCCGAAGGGATTCAAGCAGGCCAAGATGTCGCGATGGTCCCGCAATGATCGTCGCCGTCCCACAAATCCAATTTACGTTTCTGTCTCCTTGCTGCGGTAAGAAATCCGATGGATCAATTGAAGGAAAAGCTGGCACCTATTCTCCGGCATGGGTTCTGGATCGCAATTGCGGCGACCACCCTGATTGCCTTGGGGACTTGGTTTATCGTTACCAGTGATTTGCAGGAGCAGTCCAACCAGCAGATCAGCGCGCTGACAACGGCGAATTCCTCGATGGATTCGCTGCGCGGTGAAGCGCGCGAGCATCCCAACGATCTTTCGCATCAGGCGATGGAACAATTGGTCCAGAACGAGGAGGCCGCAGTACTGGCTGCTTGGGAATCGCAGTTTGATCGCCAAAAAAACATCTTGGTGTGGCCTGAAGACAGTTTGGATGCAGCATTCATTGCCAGAGTCGAACCGTTCTTTCCGATTGAAACCAGCTTTCTCACCTTCCCAGTGGAACGGAAAGACGAAATTGAAACCCGTTACTTGGAAGCGTATCGCGATTACATCGGAGACGTGCTACCACTGAAGGCGGAAATCGTTGGTGCCCAGTGGAAAGCCGATTTCGCGGCGACCCGCGGATCCTCAACGGAAATGGGTGCCGCAATGGGCATGGAGATGGACTATGGCTCGGAAACCCAGGGGATACGGCCGAGAGCAACGACGGACGCGACGAAGAAACAGCCACTGGTTCAGTGGAGCGTAACCAGCCAGGAAGCACTTTTGAAAGATTTGTTTCCTTGGCGAGGCAAACGTCCCTCGACCCTCGAGGTGCTGTACAGCCAGGAGAACCTCTGGGTGCTAACCCAATTGCTTGAAATCATCGCGGAGACCAACGGCAATATTTCTCAACCCTTCCAAGCTAAAGTCAATGAAATCGTACGTTTGGGTATCGGGCGCAGTGCCAAACGGGCCAATGGTAAGATTAGTAACGTCGGGGGGGCTGGCCAAACTGCTGGCGGTTCGGAGGCGTTTGGTGCTGAAGGGATGGAAATGGACATGTACGGTGGGGAAGGATCCGACATGTATTTGACCGAAGACATGGATGCGATGATGAGCGAAGCGGGTGGAGAAATGGGGGGCGCTGCTCGTCCGGTCGTTGATCCGTTGGAGGATCGGTATGTGAACAATGATTACGAGCCCATTGCTGCGGACCGAGTTCGGCAAGCGATGTCGCCCGAGAATCGTAATCCCGAAGATGCCTTTTTGACGGTTGCGAAGCGACTGCCCGTCGTCATGCACCTGAAGATGGATCAACGCGATATCCCGCGGTTGCTGGCAAATTGCGGGAACTCCGCGTTGATGGTTGAAGTTCGGCAGGTCAGAGTCAACCCAGATGGATCGGGGCGAACCGGCGGTGCTGCCTCCTCGGGTAGCGATACTGATCTAGCGAGTTTCGGTGCTGGGGACGGTGGCTACGGAATGGAAAGCGGCTATGGCATGGAAAGTGGATATGGCATGGAAAGCGGCTATGGCATGGAAAGCGGCTATGGAATGGAAGGTTCCTCAATGAGTTCGGCTCGCCAAAGCCCCGGAAAATTTCCGATGGCGGTGACGGTAGAAATTTATGGTATCATCCAGATCTATAATCCACCGGATATGGCGAAGCTTGGCGTTGACCAGGTCGATGGCAGCACGGTGGTCGAGGGGGTTGCAATGGGCGATGCCCCGCCGACTGCAACCGAAGCAGAGGACGCACCCCAGCCCGATCCATCGACCGAACCACTGGTGGCTGAACCGCGTCGCGACGAAGCGACCGACGCGCCAACCGACCCTCAGCCGACTGCTGACCCACCGGAACCAACTGTTGATGAAAACAGGGTCGATTCAGGTGATTCGGTAGATGAATCCGCTGCGGCTCAGGAGTAGACTGAAATCAAGTGTTGGCAGTTTGCCAACCAGCCCTCATTTTGCGAGCGTGTATCGATGGACGAAAAAAAGAGTATCGGCGATCTTTTGAAGTTGCATTTTGAGAAGCTAGTGCTGGCGGGCATCTGTGGATTGTCAGGACTGTTGATTTACCTAGGGATGGGGGCTCCCAGCTTTTTGGATACGCTGCAACCGCCCCAGTTGACCCAGAAAGCGACGGAAGCGAAACGGCTTGTGGACGAGGCGCCCACGGAAAACGTCTTGGCCAAGCTGGACAAAAGCGAGTCGCTTAGTTACGCGGAAAGAATTCAGCAGTTGCAGCAAGAAATTCCTTTTGACGAGTACCTGCATGTTCCCTACGAACCTCGCAGCCTGGACGACAGCATCAAACGGTCTGATGTGACACTGCTGCCACCGATTGACTTGAAGGTGTCCGGAATTTTGACTTCTGTCGCCCTGAAGGCAGGCAGGTCTACTAGCTATCCGATTTTGGAACTGGAGGATGCTCCCGAAGTCGAGGAGGAAGAAAGTACAAAACCGGCAGCGAAGCCGAAGAAACCCAAGCGGTCTAGGCGGAGCATGTACGGGGAGGAGATGGATTTCGGGATGGAATACGAAATGGAAATGGATTTCATGATGGAAGGTTCGGGCATGGAGGAAATGGGCGGGGTCAGCCGCAGAAGGATGCTAGGTTCCAAATACAACAAAGGCGCCGAAGTTCAAAAAAATCCTCCCCCACGCCCCCCGACGCCTGGGGCTCCGCCAGCACCACCAAAACCGCTGAATACCGTCCCCAGCACCGCACTTTTCATCGCAGGGCGGGCAGTAGTTCCGCACCGTGAACTAGTCGAGGCATATAAGTTGGCGTTTGAGAAGTCAAGTGATTACTCGCCCGCGCGCGATACGCCTGTTTACCTTGGATATGATGTCCAGCGAGCGGATGTCACGGAAAAACAGGCCGATGCGCTGGAGGAAACCGATTGGATAAATATTGATGGCTGGGAACGGTTAAACCAATATGCCTCGAGCTACTGGAATGGCTACGCAAAAGACATTGTTCCTGCGGATTATCGTGAGCAGCGTTTGACTTCGTTGATTCCGCCTGTCCTGTTGGATGACTTTACCAAATTCGCGACCCATCCCAAGATTCCACTGAAGACCATGGCGGAACTTGCCCGAGAGGCAGATGATCCGCTTTCGAAAGTGGAGGTCGTTGACCTGTTTAAGGAGGAGACCGGAGATGCCGATGTTGCGGAAGGCCCGGTTGCCGCAGGGCGGGGTCGGGCCAGAAGATCACAGGAACGCAAAGAGCCCGAATATAAGTTGGTGCGATTTTATGATTTCTTCAATCAGCGCGTGAAGCATTCGCCGCAATTGGGGCGTCGTTACGTTTATCGTATTCGTGTCCGCGTGGAAGATCCAAATTTCCCCGAACTGGCGTCCAAGTCGCCTTCGTTGCGGAGCTTGGCCCCGGAGGTTTTCCAGCGTGTTGCGTTGAAGGCGCAGGAGGCCGAAAAGAAAAAACAACGTGATTTCACTATTTTTTCTCCGTGGAGCGAACCGAGTGACTCGGTACGGCTTCCCTCTCCCGTGTCGATCTATGCCGGTCCTGTCTTAACCCCCAGGGAAACTCGCGAAGTTGCGATCGAAGGCAGGCCGGTCGATTTCGTTCGCACGCCGGCGACCGCAAAATCCGTGGCGCGAACCTGGGATACAAGGTTCGCTGTCCCGGTTCCTGCACCGTTTGAAATTCGTTCGGGATCCGTCCTGAACCGAAAGCTGGATGCGGATGTGGTTGATCCATTGACGTTGGCGATCAAGCAAATTCCCGACTACACGATCCGTTCCGAGGCGGTCGTGCTGGATGTGTCTGGCGGTGTTCCGTTGGAGCTGGAAGAAGCCGAAGGTTTAACGTCTCCGGGGCAGTATTTGGTGTTTGACCCGTACGGTGGTGGTATTCGTGTGCTGGAAGAAATCGACGACAAGTTCTCCTTTAGTCGGTACACCTACACGGAGGACGTCGTCCCGAGCTCCAAACCTGCAGGTGGAATGCCCGCGATGGATGGCTATGGTTCGGCGGAAGGGTTTGGCATGGAGTTTTAAATCCGGCTGACGGGATGCCCCCTGTGACAAGAATCAGCGAACTTCGTACAGTCGGACGATTCCCATGGACAGATCATCCCGCATGAGTTTCAGTACGCCAGCGTCGATCAGCTCGGAAAACAGCGAGGGTGTCACGTTCGCGTCGTACCCGTAGCTTTGCTGCAAGCGGATCACTTCGCCCCAATGTACCAACACATGCGTCCAACCACGTTGCTGAAACGCTTCCCGCCAACGTTCGCGGGGCAGATTCTCAGTAATCTCGGTTAGTGGCAAAGCATCAAACGCAGTGGCGTACTGCACGTCAACGGGATAGTGAAATGCAGCGGCATCCCCAACCAACAGTAGGTAGTCCGACGGTTGCAGATGTTTGCCAAGGAACTGCAGATGCTGCTCATTGGCTGCCGGGATTGCGTCGGGCAGGCCGGGGTAAAGGGCGGCAAGGTCTACCCCAAGACGCGAATCTCCCAGCAGTGGGCCCGCGATCATGATCGTATTGAGCCAGAGCAACGCGAGCGCCAGCAGAACGGTCAACGGTTTGCCAATCAGCGTTTTACATACGTGCAAACCGACTCCCGCCAACAGGAACAACAGCGGTAGTGACGGGACCAGGAATCGTTCGACACGATGCGTCAGCAACCACCACGCCAGCCAACTGACGAACAACGCTGCACATAGCACACGAACTTCGGTATTTCGCCAAGCCCCAAGCGCCGCGAGTATTGCCAGTTGTGGCAGCAGCGGACTTTGCAAATACCAACGCCAGGAAAATGAATCCAGTCCTGACGGCAGAGCCCGCAAGTTGACTGGCCCAGGAGCGTGCGCACGATTCCACTGTTCGATTTTTTCGGTCGTCATTGTTTTCCCGCCCAACCACTTTGCAGCCAGCGGATAAACCGGATTGCCTGCTAAAACGATATTTTTGCAAAACCATGGTCCCGCAGTTATCGCAAAGGCAACACAAAACAATCCAACCGGCCGCCAGTGAAGGCGCCACTGATGGGTACGCGTCAGCCACCAACAAGCGACCAATAAGGGAAGGCTAATGAACAGCAGTGCCGGATATTTTGCAGCGACCGCAGATCCGGCCAGGAACCCAAACCAAAACCACGCATGGCCTTGGTTCAGAGATCCCCGGGGTTGCCCCGATGGCAGGAGGACCAACAGCAACAAACCTGCCGCAAAAAAGCACGCTATCGCGGGTTCCACAAAACCTGTAACCGCTCCCTGCATCAGTGCGGGCATCGCTAATACCGCTGCCGTGATCAAAAGACCAAAGGTTGGACACTGGGTAAGTCGCCGCACCGCGAAGCCGCAAAGCACGGCAGTCCAGAACGCAAAACTTGCCATCACCAACTTCCCAGAGATCCCCCCCCAACGCCAGCTATCCGGGCGGCCCGACAGTCTCCATAAATCGATAGCCAACAATGCGTGCATCTCCGTCGCCATTGGCATGTTGGCGTAGATGTTGTGCGGCAAGAACGTGATTCGACCGGCCTGTGACCACTCCTTCGGGGCCTGAAGGTGGTATTCGCGAACGTCAAATTCAACCGGGGGCATGACGGCCCGCGCCCACAGGAGCAGGGTGATCCCGCAGATTAACACGATCATCAACCAGTCCAGAACCCCCTTGACCTGAGGTGGCGGTGTCACGGTTTCGTCGCTCGCCAAACGCTGGCTAATCCGTTCCCGAGCTAACGACGTCTCTGCGGCTTGCGAATCATCGGTGCTGAAGGCCCAGCGCCCCCACGCGGCAGCTTTGGCAAGCAGGATTGCCGTGGTAATCGTCAGCACCGCCGAATACGCCTTGCCAATCGCACCGGCCAGCCCCACCAGCAATGTGATCGTCGCTAGGTAGCTAAGCCCAATCACGACCGCGAACACCAATTGTTCGGACCGCTGCGTAACAACGGGCAGCTTAACCGCCATCAGCAACCAGTGTCCGCAGCAACCTGCCACCGCCAGGATCAATCCCGCTACGAAGGTCACCGTCAACCGTTGCCACAGTCCTGCCCAGGTCACTGGCCCCAAGAACCAGCCCTCCAGCACTTCGTCAGGAACCAGCAGCATCAGTGCTCTGGGGCCATTGGCATCGCTATCCAGCGGCATCACACTGGTGGGCCACA
Source organism: Roseimaritima sp. (assembly GCA_007124075.1). Classification (GTDB taxonomy): domain Bacteria; phylum Planctomycetota; class Planctomycetia; order Pirellulales; family Pirellulaceae; genus Roseimaritima. Next base: position 4,521 of record SLFV01000562.1, on the reverse strand, counting down.
AGGGGCTGGTCAGATAGCCAATCGTCCAAGCGAACGCCAACAAGCAAGCAACACGATGGACCCACGGATTGGCCAATACCCAACGACCGGGAGAGCACGTCTGATCGGCGATTGATCGATCGTTGTGGTGGCTGGCACGTGATCGACGGGACGTGGACACAGGCTTGCTGAGCATATCGATTAGGCTGAAATTTCGGAAAAAATAGAGTAACCGATGGCCCAGGCTACCGTTTTGTCTTGCTGTTGGACGTAATCGACGAATTTCGAATTACATTGTATCTGGTAGCTTCTTCCATTACTCATGTCGTTTGATTAGCTGGACGCCACGCATGCCGAATGACCAACGAATTTGCGGGATACTGACTCCGAATATTACCCCAGTGGATGCGGCGGGCCGCGTGCATGAGGAACGACTGCGGGAATATGTTGATTGGTTAATCGACCGCGGTGTCGATGGCCTATACCCCAACGGCAGCACCGGTGAATTCATACGCTTTACCCCCATGGAACGCCGCAGGATTGTCGAAGTCGTTGTTGATCAGACGGCCGGTCGCGTGCCGGTTTTGGCAGGGGCAGCCGAAGCCAATGCGAAAGAGACAATCGAAGCCTGCGAAGCGTATGGAGCCATGGGGGTCCGCGCCGTCGCGATCGTCGCACCCTACTACTACCGGCTCAGTCCCGAAGGGGTCTACGCCTATTTTAAACAAATCGCGGATTCGGTTTCTGTGGACGTGACACTGTACAACATTCCGCTGTTTGCGTCCCCTATAAACGTTGATACCGTACAGCGTTTAGCCTTGGAATGTCCCCGCGTGATCGGAATCAAGGACAGTTCGGGCGATTTGCCGCACATGATGCGGATGATTCAAGCGATCCGCCAACAGCGCCCCGATTTCAGCTTCTTAACCGGCTGGGATGCCGCATTGGTTCCGATGTTGGTCATCGGGTGCGACGGTGGCACAAATGCGACCAGTGGCGTCGTTCCGGAATTGACCCGAGCGATTTACCAAGCGGTCCAGGATCGCCAGATCGATCAAGCAATGCGGATGCAGTATCAGCTTTTGCCTCTGTTCGATGCAATGTTGGGGATGTCTGAATTTCCCGAAGGGTTTCGGCAAGGTGCTCGTGCTCGCGGTTGGGAGCTAGGCGATGGACGTCAACCCAAAACAGCCCAGCAGCAGATACGAGTCAACCAAGCCAAAGGTGAAATCGAACGCCTTGTCGCGACCCTTTCAGGTGATCAGGTTCCGGGGGTCACCACTGCTGATCTACGAACCATTGAGGAAATCGTTCGGCGCGTTCTTCAGCAGTTGTAGCCGAGTCGGTCGCACAACGTTTTTGGTGTAGACTGATACGGGTAGACCTAGACCTGATTATGCACCCCCATCTGGAGCGCCACGATGACGAACCTCTTGTTGATTGCCATTCCAATTTTTCGCGAAACGCTGGGGTCTATTCTTGCCCCCCTCCGATTTATTTTCGCTTTCGCCCTGATATGTCAGGTCAACATGGCCAACAGTGAAACCATCGATGTCTGGTTCGGGACTGAAACGCCGCGTGATGGCCTGAGTCAAGGCATCTATCATGCGACCTTGAACACGGAGACGGGCAAACTGAGCACTGCTGAATTGGCAGCTCAGCTTGGCAGCCCCGGATTCCTCGCGTTGCATCCCCAACAGCAGGTTCTTTACAGCATTGGCAGGGTCGACAATGTTCCTTCGGTTACTGCGTTTCGCATCGGTTCGCGATCTGGAGAATCGCTGGAACGTATCGGAGTCCAACCGGTTGGTGATGGCGGAGCGACGCATTTGGCCGTTGATGCGACAGGTTCGATATTGCTTACCGCGCAGTATGGGGCAGGTTCGACCGCTTTGTTTCCGCTGACTGAAGATGGAAACGTGCTGCCTCGCCAACAACTGCTAAAACATGAGGGGGGTTCCGGGGTGGTCGAACGCCGCCAGGATGCCTCGCATGCGCACTGGGTGGGATATTCGCCGGATAACCGATTCGCCTTTGTCCCAGATTTAGGCTTGGACCAAGTGGTCATTTACCGTTTAGATGATCCACAAACCCCCTCCAAACTGTCACCGCACGGATTCGGAAAGTGCCCTCCTGGCAGTGGGCCGCGACACATGAAATTTGCTCCCGATGGCAAGCGGATCTATGTGCTGAACGAACTGGCGTCGTCAGTGACGGTCTTCGACTACGACAGCGACGCGGGCACGATGCACCCGCTGCAAACGATCGCCGCCCTCAGTGAACAACAGAAGGCGGGGGAAGTGATGAATTCCGCCTCAGAGATTCACGTTCATCCCTCGGGACGTTTCGTTTATTCCGCCAATCGTGGCCACGATACCATCTCTCGGTTCGCGGTTGAGGAATCAACCGGAACATTGCAATTGCTTGGGCACACCCCGATTCGTGGCGGATTTCCCCGCAACTTCAACATCGACCCTAGCGGTCGCTGGCTGTTGGCCGCTGGTCGCGACAGTCACACAATCGCCGTATTTCAGGTCGATGCGGAATCGGGACAATTACGTTACATGCGTGAAATGATCATGGTCCCTTATCCGATTTGCGTGCTGTTTGGAACGTAGCGGCAACGGTCGGCACCAGTCCCCCCGGGTTGCTTCATGCCGCCCTCGGGGACGTCCCCTCGTCGGCTTGATCATCCTCGGCTCCGACGGTTCTATAGTAGCCGGGTTGATCGCGACCGTCTCCGTCCCAGTCACCGACTACCGGCCGAGCGTCTGGGCCGTCCGTAGGGATCCGCAGACGCTCGTCACGATCACTTAACTGGCGATCGCCATCTGAATCCAGAACCCACAGGTCGCCATCGACGAACCCCAGGTTATCAATCCCATCGCCGTTCCAATCACCTACCACGGGGATGGTACCAGGATAGCCGAATGCGATAACCGGATCGCGATCGGTCAAGCGACCATCGCCATCCTCATCCAGCACCCACACGCCGTCTCGATAAATCGCGATGCTGTCGATTCCGTCTCCATTCCAATCACCAACGATTGGAATATCCTGATGTTCGCCGTAACGGAAGACATGATCAATCAGATCGGCTCTCAACTCCTCTCGATACCGCCGCATTTTGCGCACGCCGTCGGTTGCCTCGGGCGGATTCGGCGGCACATTCTTAGGTCGCGTAAATCGTCGGTTCGCAGTCGAAGGCAGTCCCGGATCATTAACAATGGCCTCCGGGTCACGTGGCCACTGGCGACCGAAGATCCCGACGTCGGTTTTACCGTCTCCATCCCAATCACCCACCACGGGTCGGTCCAGTGAATTCCCTAACTTGACGATTAAGTCTCCCTGATCCCAACGACCATTACCATTCATATCGACATACCAAATCCCATCGACATAGATGGCGATTTGATAACGCCCGTCGCCATTGAAATCACCCGCCAAGGGAACTGCACTTTCGTCGCCCAGCGTCAATGCGTCTGAAATCGGTAGCCGTTCACCGGTTCTGGTAAATAGGCTCCAACGCCCCTTGCGATGGCGCGACTCGTGGAATTCAGGGTCGTCGGCCATCGATGCCTGTTTCACGACGGGACCTGCGTTGGCCTGATCTCCGCGCGGTGACCCGCCGTTGATAACACTCAGGTGCCACGTCACGGGGTAGACCAGCTCGTAGTACACCGCCGGTTTAACCGCTGGAGGCGTAGCGAAGCCGACAGCGCGTTGGTCCGCGGGGAACTCATGCATCGATACCGCTGGTATTTCCGCAACGGGAATCTCCTGCGGTAGAGGTGGCGGGGGAAGCTGTTCGAATTTGATCTCGCTGAAGTTATTCTCGCGCGACCAAGCCCCCGCAGTTAACGTGACGTTTAAAATCGCATCGGTGCCGGGGTCCGTTTCGCTGCTGGCGATCAGGGTTTGCAGGATAAACTGCAACTCGATGTCCGCTGGGATGTCGGCCACATTGACCGCCACCCCACCCGTCGTACCGGGCGTGTCCAAACCGTCGATGAAGCCGTCTGGCTGGACCTGGTAGACATGGTACGTCCCCGGTCGCAAACCGGGAAATTCATAGTATCCGTCCGCACCCGTCGTGACTCGAATCGGGCCAGTCGGGTATGTGCCCGGTAAAGCGCGATCAGCGGAGAACGGTTCCCCCAAGACGTTTCTTAATTCCAAGACCACGCCGGAGATGGGCTGATCTTCCGGCTGTCGCATCCCGTCACGAAACTGGCGCAAGTCCTCTGGTGCTGGTGGCTCTATTCCCAGCAAGGCAGGACCGTCTTGAAACACGTAACCACTGATCGTTGCAGGTGGGACCTCCGGGAAGTTGTAGTCGGTCGCGACGGCACCACTGGGCAGCACGATCGCATCAATGATATCTTCCAAGGAAGCATCTCCGCCAAGATTCCCAGCGATCTGCCCACCATGAAAATACCCTTCCGGCTGCACCTGATGCAGCGAATAGGTCCCGGGAACCAAACCGGCGAAGCGGTAGCTGCCGTCGCCGCCGGTTAAAGTCGTTTGCAGCAAACGTCCGCT
>SLFV01000357.1 GCA_007124075.1 Roseimaritima sp. | reverse complement strand
GTTCCCTAGAACGTCTCGGGATAAATCACCAGCTCGATTCTGCGATTGGCGGATCGACCGCCAGCACTGCTGTTGTCGTAACGTGGCGTGGCGGCACCCATTGCCATGGTGAAGAATTGGTGAGGTGGCAACCCACCGCGCGCGGTCAACATTTCCAATACGGCAACGGCTTGTGCCGATGTCAATTGGTGGGTTCCGCTGTACTGGCCCCCGGTCATCGGTCCACCGTCACCGTGACCTTCGATTCCAATGCGCTGCTTTGGAAATGTCGATCGAATCGCCGCGATCACAGGATCCAACAGATTTGCACCCTGCGGTTGTAGATGGTGCGTGTTGGGCTGAAAAAGCTGATCGCCCGGCAGCACAATCCGCAATACATCTCCGTCAGGAATCACCGACAACTTTCCCACGTTCAGTCCACGGGCCAACGCCTGCAAATTGGTGTTAGGCGTAATCGTTGCCCCGCCTCGTTTTTGTGTCGAAGCTTTCAAGCCTCGAAATTGTTGCTCGGCTTCCACTGCGGCCAATCGCGACCGTTCCAGTTCGCCAGCGGTTTCGGATAACTGCGATCGTACCAAAGCCAACTCGTCGCGGTAAACCTGCGTCTGCTGTTCAGCCTGCGCGATCTGCGTGTGCAGTTGCCGGTTATTATCGTCCAGCAGTTGGACCCGGCGTTGCAACTCGGTAAGTTTCGCTTGGTTGGGATCTGTCGCGATTTGGGGCTGGGTCTGCCACGCGTTGGGACCGGCAAGGTACGGGTTTTGTGTACATCCCGAAACACACAACACACCCGTCAAGGCAACCGTTATCACCAATGGCATGCGCCAACGGAGTCCGTCGGTCAGCCAACCGGTGCGCGGTTTCCAATACTTCATTGCCAGCTTGCTCCCTGTCAAAACGATCATGACCGGGGAAGCATAGAAAAACCATTCGGTTGCCAGCAAGAGCAAACCAAGGATTTCGGTAGGGGGGACACGTTTGCAGCAGCGAACCGGCAGGGCCTCGGTTGGCCTACTGCGGAATGGCATCCTCACGCGTCACTGGCGTGCCTTCCCAAACTGCCAAATCCTTTTCCGCGTCGTATGTCAGCACCCGATGCTTGCTGCCCTCCGCGGGGGGCACGTCAATGGAGGGCAGCCAACGACGATGCTCCGCAATGACCACCGCATTTTCAGGAACATCGGCAACGTTTTTCCATTCGTGCGGGTCTTGCTGCATATCGTAAAGCTCTTGGCTGCCATCGGCATAGGTGATGTAACGCCAACGCTCCGAGCGGACCGCATGGTTGCCCTGATTGTGGCTGGTGATCGCCGGTTCGGCCCGCAGTGTGCTAGCGTCGATCAGTTGCGGTTGCAGGCTGGTTCCCTCCAGGTCCGCACGCGGTGTCAGTCCACATAAATCGACCAACGTTGGGTAGATATCCAACAACTGTGCGGGCTGCGTGCAGCGTTGCTGGGGTGTCACGCCTGGTCCTGAAAAAATCAGAGGCACCCTGGTGCTGACGTCCCACAGTGTGTTCTTTCCCGTGATCGATTTTTCCCCCAAATGCCAACCATGATCGCTCCACAGGACCACGATCGTATTCTCTCGCAGTCCCGCGTCGTCCAACGCCCGCGTGATACGCCCCACCTGTGCGTCGACAAAACTGGTGCAGGCCAAGTAACTCCGGACTAGGTTCCTCCATTGGTTGTTTTCTCGCAGCCATGCCAGCCGCGGTTCCGGTAAATTCCAGTGGAGGTACCATGAGAAACGAGGCGTATCGTCACGATCGTCCTCGCGGATCTCCGGCAAAAGACTGTCGTCATCGGGATACAGGTCAAACCATTTTTGAGTCGCGTAACAGGGGACATGCGGCAGGAAGAATCCTGCCGCCAAGAAGAAAGGTTCGTCCTGCGGGGCTGCGTGAATTTGCTCCACCGCCCAACTGGCGACATGGTAATCGCCTTTGTCTTCATCGGCATGCGGAAAGACGCCCCAGTCCATCAGAGGGTGGTTGCCCATCGGGGTTGGCGGTATCAGCTTTTTTTGAGGTCGAACGCCGATCCCGCCAGCGGGCCCCCAAACATCAAACTCCACTTGGCGACGCTGCGGACCACCAACGCCGCCGTGGTAAATCTTGCCAGCGGTCAAGGTGCGATACCCATGGGCCTTGAAATGCTGGGGCAGCGTCACCCGATCCTGCCACGACTGCAGATTCCGAAACCACGGAGCCAAACCGTAGACCCCGGTGGTCGTGGGACGCAACCCCAGCATCAAACTGGTGCGTGAGGGATTGCACAACGGTGCCTGGCAATGGGCGTTCAGCAGCGTCGTTCCGGATGCGGCCAACGCATCGATATGGGGCGTTTTCGCCAGCGGATGACCGCCCATGTGACCGATCCAATCGTTTTGATCGTCGATCGCGATAAATACGACATTGGGGCGACCTTTCGCATTGGCAGCGACCGTCGTCTGCACCTGTCGCTGCGTCACCGGCCACCATTGATCAATCGCTGCGGCCAATTTTTCCAACAATTGCGGTTGTTCCGCTGCAAGATTATGATTTTCATGCGGGTCATCCAGCAGATGATACAACTGCGGAGCCGGATTTTCTCGCGCGTGATGTCGCGAGTAACGCCCCACCTGACCGTCGTAGGTCAGCAACAGTTTCCATGGCCCCTCAATCACCCAGCGATACAGGAGGCTGGCTTCGGGATTATTCAAATCCGCAATGTCGTGCGCAAATGTCTCCCCAAACACCTGTTGCCGCGGCGTAGGCTGCCCCGATAACAGCGCGGGCAGGAGGTCGTAACCAGGCATCTGTTGTGGAGGCTCCATTCCAGCGGCGGCTAGGATTGTAGGAACGATATCGACACTGGAACACAACTGGTGCCCACGATCGCCGGCTTGAATCTTACCGGGCCAACTAAATAGCGTCGGCTGCCGAGTCCCCCCTTCGTTCGCGGATTGTTTGGAACGCGGCGCAAACCCGGGAGCCTTTTCTTCCTGGATCCAGCCGTTGTCACCGATGTAAACCACCAAGGTGTTTTCGCGAATACCCCGTGCGTCCAGATGATCGATCAGCGTCCCGCAAGTCTCGTCTAACCACTCGCACATCGCGTAATATCTCGCCACATGATCTGATTCAATCCCTTTGGCTTTGTACTTTTCAAATAGACGTTGTGGCGGTGTGTGGGGCGTGTGGGGCATGAAAGGGGCATACCAAGTGAAAAACGGACGCTGGGCGTCCAATGCTGAATCAATAAACTCCAGCACCGGTTGCATTCCCTGGCGACCAATCGTCAGACCATCATCGCCGTGCCGGCCACCGGGTTGGGGAAACCCACGCGTCATGCCCCGCGTGAACCCACCGCGTGAAAAATTGCCTTCCCACCATTTTCCTGACTGATGGCTCCAGTAACCGCGTTGCGACAGCAGATGGGGCAGCAACGGCTGTTGATCAATTTTTTCGATCAGTTGCTTCCGTAATTCACGATACGCAGGCGGTTCGGGATTGCGGCCTCCCCGCATTCCAGCAAGCAACGCCGGATCGTTACCCGTAATCCCGTGTTGATGCGCATACATTCCTGTGACCAACGTCCCCAAGGCCGGTCGACACAGCGCCGTGGGAACATAGCCTCGAGTAAATACCGCACTTTCCTTCGCCAAACGATCCAAATGCGGCGTTTCGATGTGCGGATGTTCCATGAATCCGTAGTCGGTCCAGGCCTGGTCATCGGAAATGATCAGGACAACGTTTGGCGGCTGGTCAGCGGCACCCGAACGACTGCCGTTCAGACCACTTGCGATGGAAAAGGCAACCAACCACGAACACGACAGGCAGATTCTTGCGAACGCCCCATCAATCACCGTCTTTCTTGCGTTTATACCCCGGCCGCGCGAGGCGGGAATCGGCAGGTTGGACCTGGAAAACGGAAAAGCAAACTCGCCTGCTATTGATTGGACGTTCCTGAACAGCATCTTTCTCACTATCAAACAACGGATTCGAACCACCTGTATCAAAACTCAAACCGTTCAGTATACAAGCGACCCAGTGGCATATTGCCCTTCGCGCGAGAAAAAACTGGGCAAGCAGCCGATTCAATGATCCCTCATCTGAAGCTGCGCAGCAGCAGGTAGCTGGGAAAGGGTGCGGAGAGGCCTAGTATCTTCCTCTCTGCCGCTCGCCTTAGCGAATAGATTCGTCGGGCAATTCGGTTCCAATTCCCGCATCGATCGGCATTGTGTCTTTTTCGATCCCGGTTTCCAGCAATAGTCCTTGCAGACGCTGCGCAAGTTCAACAACAAGGTCCTGGTGTGCGGGGTCGCTGATCAGGTTGGTTAATTCGCCGGGGTCGTTTTCCAAATCGTACAGCTCGGCCATGTGGCGATCAGGCTTTCCGTCGCCATGCGGGTAACGGATGTATTTCCATCGGTCCGTGCGGATGGCGCGAACGTTGGGGGTGTAGGGAAACTGTTTTTCGTAGTTGTAGTGATACATCCACGCATTGCGCCATGGTGCATTACTATCTTTGACAATGCTGCAAACCGATTGGCCGTGAATGTTCTCCAGCGATTTCGCGTTACACAATTCCAGAATCGTGGGGGCAACGTCCACCGTCAAAACCTGCTGCGCGATCCGCTTGTTTCCCTGTGGTTCTAGCTCAGGGTAACGAATGATCATTGGGATCCGCATGCTGGCCTCGTGTGCGGTTCGCTTATCAACCATACCATGCTCTCCCTCCAAAATCCCGTTGTCCCCCATAAACACAATCACGGTATTGTCCAGCTCGCCCCGCTGACGCAGCAGATCGACCAACCTCGCCACACTGTCGTCGACCGAAAGGATGGTTCCCCAGTAGCTTCGCACCATTTGTGCAAAATCCAACACTCCGTCGGCTTTGTCGTTGGGAAAGTTTTTGCGGTAGTCAAACAGCGGCCCGTAGATCCCATGCCAGGTAGGCAACCGCTGCCGAATCCAGTCAGGCTTGTCGTCCAGCCGAAAAGCGGAGTGAGGGTAGTTGATTTCTACGTCGTCATAGGTGCTTTCGTACTTTGGTTCAGGGATATAAAAACTGTGGGGTGCCTTGTGCCCCAACATCAATAGGTAGGGCTTATCCTCCGACTGTTGTTTGATCCATTGCTCCGCCATGTCGGTAACGACGGTGGTGTAGTACCCCGGGACCACGCGTCGATCGCGACCGTGAAAGTTGAACTCGGTGTCAAAATATTTCCCTTGCCCTTTGTGGGTTACGAAGTAATCGAAACCGGGTCGCGGATCATCGTTCTCTTCGCCCATATGCCATTTGCCCAGGTAGGCGGTCGCGTAGCCCTCGGCCTGGAGCTGTAGCGGAAAGCTCTGCAGGTTAGCGGGGTACTCCGTAAAGTTATCCGTCACGCCGTGGGCATGGGCATACAGCCCGCTGATTATCGACCCGCGACTTGGGGAACATAAACTGGTCGTGCAGAACATGTTGTCAAAAAAAATCCCTTCAGTCGCCAGTTGATCGATATTCGGGGTTTTCAGATGTGGATGGCCCGCGCAGGAAAGCGCATCCCAGCGAATGTCGTCGCAGATAATCACCACGACGTTGGGGCGTTGATCGGCGGAGACAAAATTTCCGAGGGCGGAAACCATCGCTATCAGACTGAAAGACAGCAACCGTACCCAACGTGAAAAAATGGTTTGTGAGGCTGGAAATCTGCAAAGCGGTGAAGCGTAATGGTCGGGCATCGGTCAAATCTCAGAGAAAAAAATGAGGAAAGGGAAACCAACCGCAAACGCAGCTGACGGTTTTTTGAGTTTGGAAACGGCCCACGAGTATACCCAAAATCCCCAGCCCCTGCGGCGAAAACGTGACCGCGCTGCACGGAGGGGTGCCCTTCGCGGTGAGCGGCAAAGCTGGTAGCAACGCGCGTTAAAGCTGGCAAATTCGGAACAAGCGATCGATCGCCAGATGGTTACGCTTGAAAAACCGTACAATCCGCGACCCCACCCCAGTGGCGATCTATGCATTGATACACACGCGTATAAAGTCAGACCCAGCAGTGACAATGCGATTCTTGCGAACATCCTATATTCAGTTGCGACGTCTGGCCGAGCGGTCGAGGCGACAAGCGGCGCTGCAAAAGCTGGCGGCGTCGGGTAAGGCACCTTTGTACAGCGTTTTTTATCATCGTGTTTCCGATCATCATCGTAACCAATGGACGATCTCTTGCGGCGATTTCCAAGACCACGTTGACTACATTCGACGAAGGCTCCCGTGCATCGACCTGGCGGAGCTGCAACGACGATCGATTCAACGTGACAGCCATCAGCCAGCCATCGCATTCACGTTTGACGACGGTTATGCGGAAAACTGCCAGTTTGCGCTTCCGTTGTTGCTCAAGCATCGAATCCCCTGCACCTATTTTGTTTCGCTGCAGCATGTTTTAACCGGTCAGTCGTTTCCGCATGACATCCAGTGCCAGATCCCCCTGCCAGTCAACACGATTGACGAATTAAAGTCGTTGGCCGCCGAGGGGATTGAAATCGGTTTGCACGCCCGGCATCACGTCGACCTCAGTGGCGTCACCGATCCACGGGTTTTGGAGAGTGAAATCGTTGCCGCAGCCCGCGAGCTGTCCTCGCTGTTAAAAACCAAGGTCCGTTACTTTGCTTTTCCCTACGGCATGCCGGCTCAATTGACACCTCAGGCGATCGCCGCCGTCGCCGAAGCTGGCATGCAAGGTTTTTGTAGTGCGTTTGGTGCCTACAACATTCCAGGTCGTGACACCTTTCACATTCGCCGCTTCCATGGCGATGCCGGGCTTGTCAGGCTGCGGAATTGGCTGGACTTCGATTTGCGCAAGCTTAAATCGGAACCTCTAATTTCGTACCGACTGCCTACGGAAAATGCGGCCGCGGCGTGCCTGCCATTACCGGACTCAACTTCCCTTCCTTCCGTTCAACCGCAGTTTCCCGCATGAGTTTGTTGCGTCATCTGTTCCGTCGAAAACGCCCCGTGATACGTCGCAAGCGCGGACCGCTGAAGGTGCAGTTTGTGATTACAAGCATGCCCGTTGGAGGTGCCGAAACGCTGCTGGTCAATCTGCTCGATCGCTTGGATCAATCGCGATTGCAAGCCGAGGTCATCTGTTTGAAAGAACCTGGTCCGCTGGGTCAGCAGATCGCTGCCAGGATTCCAGTCCACAGCGGTCTGATCGATAACAAGTGGGATGTTCGTGTTTTGTGGCGTTTGATCCGGTTGCTCCGCAAGCAAGAAACCGACGCGGTGGTCACCGTCGGCGCGGGCGACAAGATGTTTTGGGGGCGATTGGCGGCTTACCTGGCAGGTGTACCGGTGATTTGCTCCGCGTTGCATTCGACCGGCTGGCCCGATGGGGTCGGCCGCTTGAACCGTGGCTTAACTCCGCTGACCGACGCGTTCATCGCGGTGGCGGATAGTCACGGTGAGTTCATGCGGTTGCGGGAACGATTTCCAGCCGAAAAGGTCCACGTGATTCGCAATGGAATCGACACCACTCGCTTTGACTGCGCATCCGTTTTCCAGGAACCTTCGGTCCGTGATGAGCTGGGGCTTCCTGCGGATGCTCCGTTGGTGGGGATTGTGGCGGCGTTACGTCCAGAGAAGAACCATGCGATGTTTGTCGATGTCGCGTCCCGGGTGCTGCTGGAAGAACCTGATTCGCACTTCCTCGTCATCGGTGACGGACCGGAACGGGAGACGATCGTTCGCCGCTGCGAGGGCTGTGGGATCGCCGATCGCGTTCATCTGCTGGGGACACGGCAGGACACCGCGCGCTTGCTGTCAGCCCTGGATGTCTTTCTGCTGACGTCCCATAACGAAGCCAGCCCGGTGTCGATCCTGGAAGCGCTGGCCTGCAAAGTGCCCGTTGTCAGCACCAACGTCGGTTCCATTGCGGAAACCGTCATCCCGGAGCAAACCGGCTATTTGGTTGCGGTCGATGACGTGGCCACCGCGACCGCATTGGTTACCAAACTACTGCGTGACGAAAGCCACAGTCAAACACTGGGCGATCAAGGTCGGCGGTTAGCGGTCGCCCAAGGTTCGTTGGATTCGATGGTGGAAGGTTACCAGTCGCTGATTGAGAGCCTTTACGATCGGAGCGCTTCGGGTAAGAGAGCCGCCCGCCCCCAGAAGGTACTCGGTTCCTTCGTCCACCAAACGCCGCGATAAAAACAAACGCTAACGCGCAGCGGAAACCGGCTCGCCCCGACTGTTGAGAAGGGGGCTGCCTGTTGTCGCCTGCCGTTCCCAAAGGTAGTGGACCCTGCGAAAGATCCCGCGTGTAGTGGCGGTCTTTCTTTCACAGTTCCGCTACCGGCAACCCTCAGGATCAATCGTAACCGGCCCCTAGCCAATGCCGGTTGTTGCATCCAGGCGGTTGTTGCTCCCCTGCGGGCCAGGCTTGCGACCGCGGAGCTTGCCTTTCTCCTCCGGCACGTAGCACGACTTGATGGGCAGCAGCAGCTTGCTGATGCATAGCTTATTGATGCTGGTTCCGTGCTCGGCAGCTTCCTGCTTCATCGCCTCGTGCTGGCTCTTGGGCAACCGGACTGTGATCATCTTTTGTGGTTCCAGTTCATCGCCCTTGCCAGAATCCATCGCGCGGACGGCGGTGACCATTTCCAGCAATTGACCAAACTGCGGCATTTCCTCAAAAGCGCGAACCTCATCGGCGGTCTTGAACAAAGTCCGCATCACGCCTTCAACACCCAAAATCTCGCGGTAGAAAAGGACCCATTTGTCGGTCTGCACGAAAGCTTCCTGTGCCAGTCGCAAAACCTCCTCAGCTCGTTCAGAACGGGTGACCAGATCGGTTCGAATCGGTGGCAGGTTCAATCGCAACGGTGCCGTCTCGCTCATCGGCTGGCCCGGGGCAGTGGGTGTCGCAATGGCAGTGGTGGATGCCGCCAAGCTGCTGTTCATGCCAGCCCGTGGCGATCCGCCGTAGCCCCCGGGTGCCGAAGCTTGCATCGATTCGCTGCCGAGGAAATTTGGGTTTTCTTGCGTCATCGTGATTCCTTCCGTTTTCGCGGAGAAGTTGATTTGGGGTGGCTCAGGGGGCCATGCCTGGATCGGACGATCAACGACACGGAAGAAGCGAACACCGCTTCGCCTGACCACGAGCCCATCCTCCAATGCTGGCAATTCGTTTTCCGTAAACCATGCAAGCAAATAGACTTAACACCTGTGCGCAAAACACAGGCAGCCACGGGCCGTGGGTGCGACTATTCGAGGCACGTCCCCGAGTGCCCAATTATTAGGCAGGCCCTTTTGTCTTAAATACCAAGTGTCCACCGTGGGGCGGAAAGAAAAAAGCTAGCGCTCTGGCAAACATTCAATTTAGGCGTATCCGTCGGAATTCCTCTCGCTCAGGGGGAATCCGGCGAATCCCACGACTCTAGATGTGGTGCTCTCTCTTCCCTCGCTCCCGTCGCGCGGTGCCGCGGAGCAGGAACCGCCGAAATGCATCCGCAGATCATCAGCTTTCACGACTCGCCGGACGGATGCGAATCCGCAGGCTATCGCGACGCGCGCCACCAGGATGAAAAATCGAGCCCCGACGCTTTGTCGCGGCGGAACTGCTGAAACAGGCCTTCTAAGATCCGCCGAAGTTCCCTTGGAGATTCAACGCTACCGTACTTGGTCCCTAGGTGGGCGGCCCCGCCACCTAAATAAACCGCGAAACGAGTGGGCGATTCGGCGACCAGGCCAATCGGAACCAGCAAAGACCTGGCACATCCGTTTGTGCAGCCACTGACGGCCAATTGCGGCGGGGGGATCCGTGCGGCAGTGGCGGCTTGGCAGACGGCTTGCAGCCAAGCTTCCCATTGTGTTTCCGCTTCCGCCAACGCTTGCGAACAAGTGGGCAGCGCTGGACAAGCCTGAAAGGCGACCGCTGCGGGGACGACCGGCAATTGCACCTGAACGTGCTTCTCTGCGGGAAAGGAAACGATCAAATCGTGATGGCTTCCGAGACGAATCGCGGCACCGCTGGAGTGCCAACCTTGCAGCATCGCGCGGTGCTCTGTCGTTAACCGTCCACGCTCCACCGCAACCCGCTGCCAGCGTTGACCCTTCGCCGTTACGCCACAGGCCGGATGGGTGGTCGTGGCCGTACGTTCCCCCGGTTCCTGGCCACGATCGACACAGCCCGCGACGGTTGCGTCTTGATTGAATTGATCCAGCAGGAGGTCCATTGGGGTGCGCGCGACCACGTATTTAAACCGCGAGCGATGGCGATGTTTGCCCGTTCGGAGTCCTTGCCCACGAACGGCAAACATTTTGAGCAAACGGCCAGCAACCAGGTCAGCGTGCTTTGCTTCAATCGTACCAAACCACTTGCCAAGCATGGGAAAACTATCGGGCTCCCCGGTGCGGTACGCTAAGGATCCTCCCAGGTAAATGTCGACAGGCCGTTCACCCGCGCCGGCCCGGTGGTCATCAGCACGCACGATCATCGCCAGGTCATTGCTGCGGACACTACAACAGTCGTGAGCGGTGGAGGCAACCCCGATCTTCCACTTGTGCGGTAACACTTCCCAGAGATCCCCGGCAGCAGTTGTTGCGAGGTGGCCGAGATTGTCAGCCGTCCAATGCCCCCTCGCTTGATCCATCCGACCGGAACCATGCTGCTGCGGTTCATCCGTAAATCGGAACTGGAACGCAGGCCCCTGAGGCAGCAAGGTGGTGGCCAATTGGCTAGCCAATCGCCGCACCCAAACATCGGCACCAAAAGGATCATTGCCGGTCGGCAGTGGGCAGCAGGTGACGTTCCGTACGGTGTTGCCACACGCGCCGGCGGTTTGCAGGAAACAGTCGTGAATTGCGTTCACCACGGTTTGCGGGGCGGTCGCGGAAACGCCGTGCAACTGGATTGCCTGCCGCATCGTCAGCCTTAGCGTTCCGTCTCCAAACTCCTGCGCCAATTCCAGCAACCGCAGCAACTGCCCAGCGGTCAGCCCACCGGCAGCGGTTCGGATGCGAATCATCCAACTGCGTCCGGCCGGTACCAACCGATTTGCGGGAGGGTCACGACGACGCTTCTGTTGGTACAAGCCGCGGTTGCCGGCCGATATCTGGTGCTCTCGGCCCAACGCTTCCCCGGCGGCAACCTGACGGTCGGTCACTGCGAAAAAACGCTGCCAGAACCGATCATCGTGACTCGCATTATATCCGTCAGTTCCCTCGCCTGGTCCCGGTTCCTCGTCAGGTTCGACGTGCATCGGTAACCACTGGACCCGATCAACACCCCAGGTGTTGGCTAAGCGGACTGCAAGCGGCCCCAGGCTTTCGTCGGCAACGCCCAGGCAACGCAGGACAACATGCGATTCCGTCAGGTCTTGCTCGGTCGCGACCACGGTCACCGCAGGTTTGAAGCCATGCTTGCCATGCTCGGATGCAAGCAAATGTTCGACATCCTTGAACAGCAGGGGCGATCGTCGCGCGACCCTCGCAGCCGTCTCCAGGTCATCCGCCGTCGCGACTCGCAGCAATTCAGCGGTAGCGCTGGGTGGCTTGATCGGCGCCCCCACCTCCTCAAGGTTGGTTTCCAGGGCGCAAGCCAGCCAGCAACCACAGCCGTCGTCAACGACAACCTGCTGCCCACGCCGAACCGCAATTGGGTGGATGGTCCCGCAAACCAGCACCTGCCCCGCAGGCAACATTCGCACCAGGACCCGCTGGATCGCATCGGCTGCACTGCGGGAAGGGCCATCCGATCTTTCACCCGGTGCAGGTCCGGCCGCACTCATCAGAACGCCTTGTCAAAGGCAATCTGCAATCGCTCCTTACCCAATTCCGCCTGTGTCCCATCGATCACCGCGTTGACTTGCAATTCGCTGGTGTTGATCATCTGCACATTGATGCCCGCGTCGGCTAATTCGCGAAACATTACCGCGCTGACATTGGTGTGACTGCGGAGACCAATTCCACTGACGGTTACTTTGGCAATCCCGCGGCCCGCCTGCACGCCGCCCAAACCGTATCGCTGGTACAGATCCCTCGCAACCTGTTCGCATGCCTCCAGGTCGTTTTCGTCCACCGTCATGCTGATGCTGGTGCTTCCATCTTCGCCGTCGGTGCCTTGGACGATCATGTCCACAAGCACTCCGGCGCGAGCGATTGATTCAAACATGTCAGCCGCCACGCCCGGATTGTCCGGTACACGCCGGAGCGTGACGCGCGCCTGATTAGGTGTCACGGCCAATCCTGTCAGCGTCACGCGTTCCAGTGCATCGTTTTGTAAGCGGGCAACCATTGACTCGACATCCCCACGCTGCGCCCTGGCGGCTTTGATCTGCGTCCACGACTTACTATCGGCGGGGCATTCGTGAAGTGCGAAACCTTGGTGGACGATTCGCAGCGCATCGATCGCCTGGCTGCGACGGACCAGAACGGAAATTTTGATTTCGCTGGTCGTAATCATCTCAATATTAATGCCTGCGTCGGCCAACGCGCGGAACATTCGGTGCGCGACACCCGCCTGGATTGCCATCCCCAGGCCCACGACCGATACCTTGGAAACCTCGTCATCGTGCGTGATCGCTTTGGCTCGCAACTTCTCCGCCGCCGGTTCGATGGCTTGCAGCGTCGCCGCCACGTCAGAGCGATGGACCGTGAACGATATATCCGCCAAACCACCGTCGGCGATATTCTGGACGATCATATCGACGGGTATCTTCTGCTGGCTGATCGCCTGGAAAATGGTCAGACTGGTCCCAGGAATATCAGGAACCCCCAGTACCGTGATCCGCGCTTCGTCACGCGTCAAAGCCGCACCGCATACCGCTGCCGAATCGGATTCAGGTTCCGCCACAATCATCGTTCCTGCAGTGTCGCTGAAGCTACTGCGGACGTGGATCGGCACCCCAAACTTCTTGGCAAACTCGATGCTGCGGCTGTGCATCACTCCCGCCCCCAGACTGGCCAGTTCCAGCATTTCGTCATAGCTAATTACCACCACCCGGCGGGCTTCGGGCAACAGCCTTGGATCGGTGGTGTAAACGCCATCGACATCGGTGTAGATTTCGCAGGCTTCCGCACCTAACACCGCAGCCAAGGCAACAGCCGTCGTGTCGCTTCCACCGCGGCCCAGGGTGGTAATGTTCAAGTCGTCGTCGATGCCCTGGAAACCCGCCGCGATCACAATGTTTCCGGCATCCAGCAACTGCTCGATCCGTTTGGTAGAAATGGATTGAATCCGAGCCTTAGTGAACGAGTTATCCGTATGGATTCCCATCTGCCCACCGGTCAAACTGACCGCCTTGGCTCGCAAACTATCCACAGCCATGGCCATTAAGGCAACACTTACTTGCTCCCCGGTGCTCAGCAGCATATCCAGTTCGCGCGCCGGCGGTTGCTCGTTGACCTGCGATGCCAATTCCAGCAGCAGGTCGGTGTTTTTGCCCATGGCGCTGACCACCATGACAACTTTGTGCCCCTGTTGCTGGGCACGTACGGCCTTGCGGGCTGCGGCTAGGATTTTTTCCGCATCGGCGACACTGGTGCCACCAAATTTTTGTACGATCAACGACATTACAAGTTGAAGTTATAAAAAGAAAATTATGTGACACTTCATTACGCCGGAGCGAAACGGATCCAGGCGTCACTTAAAAAATAAATCCATAAGATCCCAGCCCTCTTCCAGCCGTAGGCCTGTCTCCGCGGCGGAGACTTCGTCGTACCGCGACGCAGCATCAGCCGGCAGGTCGCTGCCCGCAATGAGGAAAGGGACCATCCCGTGGCTGTGTTTCTTCGTGCTGCAGGGGGTGGGGTGGTCCGGTGAAACCAAGATTCGATAAGGACCATGATCCGCCAACGCACGATGCAACGGCGCGACGATATGCCGATCGATTTCCTCCAACGCGGAGATTTTGGCATCGTGCCGTCCTTCATGCGAGGCTTCGTCGGGGGCTTCGATGTGAACGCAAATCAAATCATGCGACTCCAAAGCCGCAATCGCATGGGCACCTTTGGCAGCATAGTCCGTATCCAGGTAACCGGTCGCGCCAGGAACTTCGATCCGCGGCCAGCCGACCAAAGCCGCGATACCCCGCAGCAAATCCACTGCCGTAATCATCGCACCCTGGACGCCAAATCGCGAATGGAAGGAGGGCAACTGGGGGGTCCTTCCCAGTCCCCACAACCACAAATGAGTCGCGTCGCGATGGCCCTGTTGACGACGCCGTTGATTGACAGGCAAATCCCTAAACAGTTCGCCGCTGGCGTCCATCCACTGCTGCAAAAGCCAGCTTCCCGGACCGCGAGGAAAGTCGTCATTAATCGCAAGATCGGTTAGATCGTGAGGAGCGGTCGTTCGGGTTTCCTGCGAAAATGGCGGCGGATCAGCGTCGGTACCGCGATAAATCAATAGGTTGCGATAACTGACCCCCGGGATGAAGCGGAAAGTGCCTGGGCCCGGCCAGGCCGCTGCCAGTTCGCTTTGTGCCACTGCCAGCAGTTCGGTCGCTTCGGCGGTGGAAATGTGGTCTGCAGTGAAGTCAACCATCACCTGCTCGGCAATGGTCACCAGGTTGCAACGAATGGCCCAATCGTGGGGGCCCAGGGAAATGCCCTGTGCGGCGGCTTCCAAAGGTGCACGTCCCGTGAAATACTGGTCGGGGTCGTAACCCAAAAGCGACAGGTTAGCGACCTCGCTACCTGCGGGCAGGTGCGCCGGTGTATTGTTGGACAGACCAACCTGCCCTGCCGCCGCCAAAGCATCCATGGCGGGTAACTGGGCGGCTTGCAAAGGGGTTCGCCCTTGCAACGCTTTCAACGGTTCGTCGGCACAGCCATCGGGGATAATGATTGCATACTTCATAAATGATCGTACTCGCAAAAATGCGAAGTTTAACCGAAGCATGCCTGTTGCCCAGTAGACTTGTTTTGGCAGAACTTCGACATGGCACGAACGGCGCGGCAACGCGGGCTCAATCTCGGTCCGTCTTGCCTCTCCCACTCGGTCCCGCGAAGCGGGGCTGGATGTGAGCTCAGGAGAGGTTAGGTGGATTGGCCGGTTATTGATCTGGTGTTGCTTACCGCCTGCTGCAAAATCGCCGCTGATCGGTTTCCAATCGTTGATTTACAGGTCGTATGAACGCATCGAATTTTACCAGCCTTTTGGAGCCGCGCCGTCTGCGGATCATTCAGTCGAATTACGTGAACTTGATGGACGAGGTAAATCAAGCGATCGTGGCGGCGGGGCGCGCTGCCGAAGATGTCCAGGTTGTTGGTGTGACCAAGTACGTCGATCCGCCGACCGCAGCATGTTTGTTGGCGGCGGGTTGCACGAATTTGGGTGAAAATCGCCCGCAGTCGTTGTGGCAAAAAAATGATTGGCTGTGCGCCCAACCGGTCCAGCCACCGGGAGTTTCCTGGCATGTCATCGGACATTTACAACGCAATAAAATCAAACGCACACTACCGCTGATCGATTTACTTCACAGTGTCGATAGCAAACGCTTGGTCACCGCACTGGAAAGCGAACTGGAGTCGACCAACAGGGAATTGGACGTGTTGCTGGAAATCAACATCACGGGGGAAGCAGCCAAGACCGGACTTTCGATCGAAGACGCCTCGCCTTTGCTGGAGCATTTGCGACAGTCCCAGCGGCTAAGGTGGGTTGGATTGATGGGCATGGCCAGTCAGGATGGTGGATCTTCCGTGTGGCGACGCCAATTTGCAGCACTGCGTCAATTGCGAGATGCATGGCAAACCCAGTGGGGAATCGCGTTGCCGCATCTGTCGATGGGCATGAGCGGTGACTTTGCAGAAGCAATCGCCGAAGGGGCGACGTTGATCCGTGTCGGGACGCGCCTGTTCGCAGGCGTGGAAAAGGAGAGCTAAACCTCGGACGGGTCTCGATTTCTCATGTGTCCCAGCAAACGATGCAAGGAGGAGATGGGCCCGTTGTTCAATAGGCGGCTACTCCCGCGGCCGAATCTCTGCCGTGACCAACACTCGCGCCGATTGTTGTTGGTCCTCCTGCGTCGTAAGCACCACCAAGGGAGCCCGCAGCTCGCCCGGTTCGCCGATCGGTACCATTTCTACGTTAAGAACATGCGTCGCCTTGGCAGCGGTGGGCGGGTCGAAGCGACAATCCCATCCCTCGCAACGAATGCTTTCAATCAAGAAGGGGGCACGCCCGCGCACCACCAATCGCTGCGAAAAAACTTCCCCCTGCTTGATCGCTCCCACGGAAACAACGCTCGGATTAATCAGCAAACCAGCTTCGACTTGACCAACGATTCGAATCGGAACGCGCGGCTTTGACCTGTCGTTTGTCACCAAAACCAATTCATGCAGCAGGGTCCCGGGCGGGGCTTCTTCGGTAAGCGTGACCAGCAACTCGTAATTGACTCGCTGATCGCCCCGCTGGACCGCCTTGTGCTGCGTTCGCAAAAAGGACAATGAATTTTCAATGTCCATGATCCGCCAGTCATCGCGGCCCGCGTAAGCGATCGCAATTTTCCTCTGTACCGAACTCCCTTGCTGTAGCGTACCGAAATCGACAGCGCCCGGATTGAAAACAAGGTCCTGCCGAATGTAACCGTCAACTCGCAGCCGAACCTCCACAAATCGAGGTTGATTGAATACCACGGTAATGGTCGCCCCCTTCTGCCCGCGGAAGGTGCCGGTATTAAATTTCGCAACAATCGCTCCCGTCGTCCCCGCCGCAATGCGATTGTTCTCAGCCGTCGCCGTGGTGCAACCACAACTGGTGCGAACCGAACCGATCACAATGTCGTGGTTTGTGTTATTGAAGATCGGGAATCGAAACGTGGTGTCCGACCCAACCGCGACGGTCCCAAAATTGTGCGATTTGATCGAAAATAGGTCTTGCGCCCAGTCTCTCGCCTTTGCTGCGGGCAGAAAAACAACGCTCGACACGGCCATTACGACCAAAACAAAGCTGCGACACATCGCAATCCCCTAAACGATTGACACCAAGGATGAAAGCAAACACGCCAGTCGTTGACCGATAACGCTTTACTCTGCGTGGCGAAAAACGAACTGACTAAATGAAAAACAAAAACAAAAACAAAAAGCCCGTTCAGCTACGATACCCCACGAAAACGGTCAGCGTCCCGAAAAAACCAGCGTGCTTCTTATTGCTAGCAAAGGCTGGGCCGATTGCAAAGTATTTTTTCGGTTTTTCCGATATCGCTGTTTGTTGCGACCAACGAAGCGGGATCGATCGCTAACAGATTTCGATTTCGACTCTGGCTGGTCTGTTCCTGCTGTTCCTGGGTTACGAGGCCGGGAGAGAGGACCCCTGAGCTTCGGCCTTTTTTTCTTTTTCAACGGGCAGTTGTCAAGGTTTGTTCACGGCGAGAAATCGTTCCGCATGACTGAGCGGAGGTTTTGCAGTCCCCGCTTCAGTAAACCTGCAACCGCGGTGTCCGATTTTCCCAATCGCTCCACGATTTCGGGCAACTTCAGCCCTTCAAGGTATCGCAAGCGGATCGCTTCCGCCTGCATTTCCGGCAATCCATTCAGCCTCTGCATCAGTTCCGTAACGCTTTCGGCACGAATTGCAACACTGCTGGGGGATGATTGGCAGTCTGGAAACGATGTCAGCCACGGACCGATTTGATCGTTCTCCTTCGTGGGGCGGGGCAAAATTTCGCGGTGAACGGATCTCTTCTGCGTGTTGATATGCTCCGCCACTGCCGTGGCCAAATTGTGTTGAAGGATCTGTTTCAACCATCCCCCAAATTCGGAGGGAGTCTTTCCTCGGAACGATTTCAAATCACGCTGCGCCTCCAAAAAAGTCCGCTGCACCAAATCGCCTGGATCGAATCTTCGCCGCAGTCGATCATCCATATACCGATGGGCTCGCATCAGCAAAAAACCTTCAAACTGCCGCAGCAATTCGCCCAACGCTTCGCTGTCTCCGGTTTTTGCTGCAACCACCAATTCCGTCGTTGATTTTTCGTTCAATCATCTACCCAAACACAACGAAAACCAAGGGCACATATAAGGAGCACCGACGCAAACGATTCGGAGATCGTTCACCAAGATGCTTAACGTACAATAACGGCTGCCGCTTCGCGTTGGTAGGCGATTACCAAGATCCGGCCGGATACCACGGTTCCAGCTCTAGCGGAAAACGCCACAAACCGTTATCTTTAGCGATTCGAGGCACAGCATGAAGCAGACGCCGATAGAAGCGGTCTTTCGGTCAGCATCCGGACGGTTCATTGCGGGAGTGACGGTTCGCCGGGTAGCTACTGCGTCAGCCGAGGGAGTTCCTTCGAAGGAAAAGCAACCGTGTCTCGATGATCGTTCGTATAGAGCAATCAAGCGCCCGTGGCACAATTGGATAGCGCGTCGGCCTCCGGAGCCGAAGGTTGCAGGTTCGAACCCTGCCGGGCGTACTGGGTTTTTGAGCACTCAAGGTTTCGATGGCACGGAATGGGCACGGAATTCCTAGCCCGTTAGGAATGTCCGGAATACCCCGTTGGCACGGGCTTTGCAGTGCTTCCCGCTGGCACCGGGAAATCGACCCTTCGGCGCGGTAAAACCTCTCAACTTGCTCGTATGGTTGTTTCCTTCCAAACGAGAGGTTTTGTCTAATGGCACGTCGTCCTAAGCCGTGGTTCCGTAGTGCTCGCAAGTGTTGGTTTGTTACCGTTGACGGCATCCAGCACAATCTTGGCCCCGATAAGAAGGCCGCTTTCGAGCAGTTTCACAAGTTGATGTGTAATCCCAAGGCAGTGCGGCTGAACGAGCTTAGCGTGGCTGCACTGGCCGATATGTTTCTGGATTGGGTCCAGAAGAAGCGCTCTGCGGATACGTATGAATGGTACCGATACCGGTTGCAACGCTTCGTTCAAAAGTACCCCGATCTGATTGCCGCTGACCTGCGTCCCTACCATGTCGAT
>SLFV01000413.1 GCA_007124075.1 Roseimaritima sp. | reverse complement strand
TCGTTGATGTTTTGCAGCCTGAACGTGACATCGAAGTGAAAAACTCGCAGGGGCGATTATTCTACCCTGTCTCGCGTAATCTGCCGCTGTCACCCGCCGCGACGACGCGTGCCGCAATGGCACGTGCTCCTATTAACCGCCGAGGAAACCCGCGTTTAATGGCACGCGTTGCCGATGCCTTACAAAATGTGCTGAATCCTCCCGAACAACGGATCGATCGCCGACAAGCGTTTTTCTTGTTTCAGGGAGACGCACCTCTTACGGTTGAGGTCATTGGGCCCACAGCAACGAATCTCACACTGAATCCTGAAGCCCAGCCCCAACAGTTTGGCTGGGTCATCCAGCAATGGTGGGAGGCGTACACCACAATGGCAACCGACCGGATCAAGGCGGCTGACTATCCGGCTTTGGTTGAACCCTATCTGGTGACGTCGCTTGCCAGGCGTTTTCAATTGCCGCTTCCCGAAAACTTCACTACAACGGTTGCCGCTCCAGAGAATCCTTTGCAATCGGTGTTGGAACTAATCGCGGGTACCGAAAAGATGCGGGCAGCCGCATTTCTGGAGGTGTCAACCCAGCAACCGCTAAGTAGCGAAACCACGTTAGCGCCAATTCCAGACGGACCAACCTGGACGCCAGCCGAACAGGTGGAGACGTCCGATGACGTGCAGGTCGAGTTGACGGCCAGTCGTGTGCCCCCGGAGTGTTTTTATTTGCGCTTCGGATCTTTCGCAAACTATCTTTGGTTTAACGACCTGATGAGCCAGTACGGCGGAGATATTTCAGGAATGTTTCGTGTTCGTCAGGTTCAAGACGCGGGAACCTCCGCCATTGAAACTCAGCTAAGCATGAAACTCACCGAGATGTCGCGGATGTTAGGGGCGACCGTCATCGAAGACCAGGCAATCATCGGTAACGACTTGTTCCTCAGTGAGGGTGCATCGCTGGGAATATTGATCAAGGCGAAAAGTCGGTTTCTATTAGAAACCGCGATGCGTGCCGAACGGGCCTCCAAGGCGGGACGCGATGATGTCACGCTGGTCGAGGAAGAAATAGAAGGCCGCAAAGTCAGCTTGCTTTCCTCGCCCGACCATCGAGTCCGCTCGTTTATGGTTGTTGATGGTGACTGGATCTTTGTCACTAATAGTCGCAGGCTAATGGAAAGATTTGTGGAAGTGGGCGCAGAGGGGCCCTCGATGGCCGAGTCTGCCGACTTTCAGTACGCGCGACAGTTAGTCCCGGTTGATCGCGGAGACACCGTTTTCGCATATTTCCCGTCGGTAATGCTGCGATCTTTGTTGGAACCGCATTACCAAATTGAGCTTCGTCGAAGATTGCAAGTCGTAGGCGGTTTCTCCATGTACTATTTGGCTCAAATCGCTGCCCAGTCTGAAGGCTTTCCGCTGCAGTCCGTCGGCCAACTGCAGGCCGAAGGCTTTTTACCCGAAGGTTTCGGGCAGCATTCTGATGGCAGCACGCTGGAAATCAACAATGGTGTTTGTGCCAACAGCATTCGCGGGACTCGCGGACGATTCCTGCCAATTCCCGACGTGCCGCTTGCTGAGGTTACTGCTGCGGAGTCGCGTTGGTATCAGGAGCAAGCGGATTATTTCACGCGGCAATGGCAACAGGTAGATCCGATCATTTTTGCCGTGCAGCGTCAGGAGACCCCCGAGGGCTGGGAGCGACTGCAAGTGCATTGTCAGATCGCGCCGTTGGTTCCGGAAAAGTATGGTTGGATCGCGACTCAACTAGGGCCGCCGACAACGCAGGCGATTCAATTTGCTCCCGATGACATCGTTTCGGCACACGCCCACGTTGTTTCTGACCGTTTGTCGGGCACCATTCCTCCGCATTACTTGTTCGCGGCAATCAAGGATACCGTACCGCCACGACCTGAGGATATGACCGGTTTGATCCGGGGTTACTTCGCCCTGCAATCGACGCCGGGTTATCTGGGAGCCTGGCCTCAGCCTGGTGTTCTGGACCGATTACCTTTTGGGATTGGTCGTGGAACTCCCGTTGCACCTGGAACCAACCGTTTGCTGGGTGGGTTGTACCGTTACCAAGGCAATGGATTCAGTGTTCTTTCTTTCCAATATGATGTTTTGGCTGCATCGTTGACTTCGCTGCGTGTAATCGAAACAGAACGCGACGCCCAAGTGCGTGTGAAGGTGGGAAATCTTCAAAACAGCAAGCTGTCAAGCTGGGTCAACCACCTAGCATACCAGCAGGCTGCTGAGACTTCGCGTGCGGGAGCGATGCTGCTGGACCAAATCGCGAGGCAACTGAATGTCGCGCCTGATTCGATGGAAATGACGTCCCAACAAATTTTGGGGACCGAACTATCTTGCCCGCTGCAAGGGGACTACGAGCACACTTCCGATGGTCGCTGGCGGGGCTGGCGCAGTTCTGCTTGGGGCGACAGACCAGCTCCTCGTGATGCTGCTCCACCAGGGTTTGAATCACCAATTCTGCAGTGGTTTCGTGGATTGAGCGCAGAAATTACGCAGTATCCCGATCGTCTAGTGGTGGATGCAACGGTTGATACCGAATATCGGCATCGCTTTGACCGCTCCGATCAAACAAGTCCGGACAGGGAGCAGATCAATTCCGATACCACCAGCACCGATGGCAAGCCTGCCAGGAACGTACCACGGAGAGCCGCTTTTTGATGCGTTTTTCGTCTCCGGATAACGTTTGCGCTGGTTACTGTGCTAAGAAATGCTGAAAAAAAGCGTAGACGACCGCGTTGGAATCCGGGTTCGGTGCATGTTCGGGCCGATTGGTCATCGCCACACGATTCTTGAAACCCAAAAGCTGATTGACTTTGACCGTCCGTTGTAAGGCCTGCCATCGTTCTGGCGGATCCTCGCTGCCGCCCGAGACCAGGAAGGGACGTGGTGCCATTAAGGCGTGTAATTCGTGTAGGTCGACACCGGTTTCTCTCAGTCGAACGTACAACCCACGGGCTGGATTCTCCGAGGTAATCGGCCCCCTTTTCCGCCATGGTCGGGGATGGTAACCCAAATACCATGGCTCCCAATAGTTCACGCTCGGACGTGCCTGGTCGAAAACGATGCCCGGGTCTGACCAAACCGCACATGCGAATGGTTCGAACAGACAACTAGCAAACATCGCCCATTTCCCACCAAACGAATGTCCCATGATTCCAATTCTGGCAGCATCAACCTCACCTCGATTGGCCAATGCATGCCACGCATTGGCTGCCGCATACGCCAGCATCGACAGCGGCTGAACGGTTGCCCGATCCAAATCGGGGTAATACAAGCCGTAGGTCTGGGCTTTCGTCGCTTCGGTTGTTCCCAACGAAAGGGTTACAAAGCCGCGACGGGCAAGCTGAATTGCGAAATCGCGATCGGCTCGCCCCAACCCAATCGCGGTTTCTGGCTCGTAGTAGACAGTGATGACCGCTGGAAAAGGGCCCTGCCCGTCGGGAACCAGTAGGTAGCCAGTCGTAGTCTCCTGGGGTGTCCAACGCAACGCAACCGTGTGCTGCGTCAAGGCCTCTTCAGCGCGTCGGATTGATTGCAAAACCTGCAATTGCCCGTCGGGAAATAGCTCGGGCCAGTTGCCCATTTCGCTGTGCCACCGGTCCAGAATTTGCCGACGCACCTGTCGCCATTGTGCTGGCGTTTCTATTTTCGACCCATCGGAATGCTGCAGCAGCGAACGGTAGGTGCCAAAATCCCCCGCCAGGTTGGGCGGGATTTCGAACGCAGGTTGAATCATCGACCACGTCTCAGAGGTTTCCTCGCATGCCGGTTGACCCCAGGTTTCCGCTGGCAAGACAGCCATCAAGATCAGGCAGCAGGTCAGTCCTTTGCCGCAATAACGACGAATTGATGGGGCACCAAGTTTGACGACTTTCGCTGCATCCGTCGGGATCAAGCACGGTCCTGACATGCGGCGACTACAAATGGGCAAGCTGCCCGAAGCCTGGCGAAATAGGGAGCTAACCATGGAAGACCTTGCTAAAACAGGGAGCTATATGAGGTTAAAGAGGGGTAGGGCCGGCTCCGTTTTCGGCTCGCTACTACGCTTGCTGAATTTGGGCAACAATTCTCTCCAGTTCTGCAACCCTCTTGGTCAGTGAATCAAGTCGCTCAGCCAAGCCAGTATCGGTTCGCCGATCGCTTGCCACGGCCATAGCAGCGGGCATCGCTTCCGCAACCTCGGCAGCCGCAACCTTCTCTTTCAAGTGGCTGATTTCTATCGGAGCGTACAAAGTGTGAGCAAACTGTTGGCCACGACCCGCCGGGGTTAACGCGACCACCAACCCTTTCTCAATTAACGCTTCCACATGAGCAGTGGTGGCTTGCAGATCGCCCGTAGCCTCCATCCGGCTGGCCCGCGAGCGTAATTCGCCAACGGTTTGTGGGCCACGCAACAACAGCTCAACAACAATCGCCGCCTCCGCGCCGCGAACGCCCAACCAATCATATGCCAAGTGCCGGAATTTACTGACACGTCCGCTGCCCTGAATTTCGGCAACGGCCCCCAGGCTGCGGAGCTGATCGAGGGCAATTTGCACATCACCCTCGCCAAGCTGCATTTGCGGCGCGCGATTGGATTTCTGGTTGCAGGCGACGACGATTCCGTTCAGTGTCATCGGGTAACTATCTGGCGTGGTCTTTGCCTTCTCAACCAGAACCCCCAGCACACGTCGAGCATGCGCTGCAAGGGAAGGCAACTGCTTCACGGATTCGGGGGCCTGTTCTGACTCTGACATGCAACTGACCTGGTACCAAACGAAGGAAGGTAGGGACCGACATCGGATGGCCGGTAGCTATCAGAATCAAAGTATATCGTGATTCAAAGGCTCGCGAAAACCGGTGGATGCCCGCGACCTGCAGACGGCGGAAGTTTGGAAGCAGATATTTTTCCTTTTTTCGTAAAAGGGATGAACACCAGCCCTTCGCGTAGGGATAAGATAGCGCGGGTTCACGTTGCTTGCGGAGTCACGCTTTTGTTCTAAGGCGAGCGGCAGACGGGAATATCCCAACCCTCTCCTACTCCTCTCCCGGGTATTCCTGCTGTGCGGGTGCAAGGGGGTGGAAGAATCGTTCCTCCCGCATACCTAACGAAACTTCCCATTGGTTTTGCCGTCGTATTGCCACTTTCTACTTGGAGTCCTAAACCATGAAAAAATTTCCCGCCCTGCTGGCCATTCTATTGCTCAGCCTTCCCTGCCTAACGGATGCCGACCAGCCTGACAAAGTAAAACCTGATCCAGCTGTTGGACGTGCGGCACCACAAGGACCAGCCGCACAATTGAGAAAGCATTTAGCGAATGCGGAATTAACCGGCGAACAAGCCGAGAAGCTGAAGAAGTTGTCAGCTAAAGCCGAGGAGCGGCTCCGTGAATTGAATAAGGAAGCTGGGATTAACCGGCAAGTCAGGCAGAAAATGCAACAAGCTCGCAAGGAAGGTCAGCAGGCTGGCAAGAAGCAAAAAGAACTGAAGGACCATGTTGCTGAGGCGGCTGGATTGAGCGAGAAGCAGATTGCCGCCTTGGAATCGATTGACAGATACACGTTGGAGTTTCTTTTGGCGGCTCACGCGGTTTTGACGGAAGAACAAAGGCAACTGCTTCCCCAGCCGATGCGGAAGCGTTTGGAAAATGCTGCGAGACAGCAGCAACGCCAAAAACGTCAGGCCACAAAAGAGAAGACATAGTCCAGGCTGGCCGGAAAGTCGTTTCCCAACGCCTCAACCCATTGCAGGTCACCGTCAAGCTTGACGGTGACCTGCTTGTTTTGATAGATCAGTGATTGCGTGTTGAGATAAGCGAAGACAACACGCCAGGGATCAGG
>SLFV01000263.1 GCA_007124075.1 Roseimaritima sp. | reverse complement strand
CTACACTTAGACAGCGTGCGAGTCTTCGCCCTCCTGCCGTTTCGTCTTTGTTTTCCTGCCCTGATGGTTGTCTGCTGCCATGATGTTTTTTCTCCGATGCAAAACGCCCGTTCGTGTTGTCTTGTGCGGTTGGTTCGTCCTGTTACTGGCCAGTTTGAATTCGTCTTCGGTCTGCGACGCAAAACAGGCGGACTGGCAAGTGGGCGTCGCCAAAGCGTCGATTACCCCCCAGCAACCCATGTGGATGTCCGGTTATGGCAGCCGCAATCGCCCCGCAGAGGGAAAGCTGACAGAGTTGTGGGCCAAGGGGCTGGCAGTGCAGGATGGTGTGGGTCAACGGGGTGTGTTGGTGACCCTGGATCTGGTCGGCATCGACCTGGGGACCGCCAGTCGGATCACCGATGCGGCTGCGCAGAAGTACGATTTGCCTCGTGAATCGCTGGTGCTGTCGACGACGCATACCCATAGCGGCCCGGTGATCGGTGATAACCTGGCGGCCATGTACTTTCTGGACCAGGGGGGCTGGGGGCTGGTGCATCAGTACACCGATTACCTGGTTGAGACGGTGGTCCAAGTGATCGGGGAAGCACTTGTCGATTTGCAGCCAGCGGAACTGAGCTGGACTGTCGGACACGCGACATTCGGAGTCAATCGCCGTAACAACGCCGAACCGGCGGTCCCGGAATTAAGAGCCGAACAACGGTTGGCGGGCCCCGTCGATCACGATGTTCCGATTCTGGTGGTCCGTGCACCAGATCAGTCGATTCGTACGATTCTCTGTGGGTACGCTTGCCATGCAACTGTCCTTTCGGGCTACCAATGGTGCGGCGACTGGCCGGGGTATGCTCAGATGCATTTGGAGGAGCGATATCCTGGTGCGGTCGCAATGATGTGGGTCGGCTGTGGGGCTGACATTAACCCGTTGCCGCGCCGTGATGTAGAATTGGCAATCCAGTACGGCCAGCAGATCGATGCCGCCGTGGCCGAGGCCTTGGAGCGTCCACAGCATCCGATTTCTGGGAGGTTCCAGACGCGATTCCAAACCGTTGCAGTGCCGTTTGACCAGATTCCCGATCGCGAGCAATTGCAGCTTCAGACTGAGTCCGAAAATCGTTTCGAAGCGTCGCGCGGGAGAATCCTCCTGGAACGTTTGGGACGCGACGGAGTGCTCGCGGATTCCTACCCTTACCCCGTGCAAACTTGGCAGCTAGGGACAGGCCCAACGTTCTGTTTTCTTGGGGGTGAAGTTGTGGTTGATTACGCGCTGCGGTTGAAGTGGGAGTTGGACGCAAGCAAAACGTGGGTAGCGGGTTACTGCAACGATGTGATGGCGTACATCCCATCGCTGCGAGTGTTAAGAGAGGGTGGGTACGAGGGTGGAGGTGCGATGCTATATTATGGATTGCCATCCCCCTGGGCGGAGTCGGTAGAGGAAACGATCATCGCCACGGTGCGAAAGCAAGTGGCCCAGATGGGAGGACCGGAGGCGGAGGTGCGCGGCTTACCGCGGCTTGGACCCTATCCCGACCACCGGGACTTGTCGCTCTGGATCGATCAGCAATCGTTAACGCATCCGATACAGCGACCGGAGGACTGGGCGCATCGCCGCAACGACATCTTGAACGCGATGCAGGTGGTCATGGGACGTTTGCCAATGGACAGCGAGTTGGGTCCGCTCAAGGTGCAAGTCCTCCAAACCCAGCCACTGGAGGGTTACACCAGAATGACGCTCACCTATACGGCGGGTGGGCGGAAATCGGTGCCCGCCGATTTATATCTACCCGATGGCATTTTGATTCCTGCATTTAACACTGATACGCAGCCAGGGGAGGGCCCGGCGAACCTGCAAACCGCGACCGCGGTTGCCAAAGTCGCCAGCACGGTCCCTGCGGTTTTGGCGTTGCATCCGACATCGCCGCTGGGAAAACGTGTGGTTGCGGGTGAAGGTCCCCTGCCCAATCGCAATTATGCGGTCGAATTGGCGCAACGAGGCTATGTCGTCTTGGCCCCGGATTATCCCTCGTTTGGCGATTTGGGCGACTACGACTTCCGAACCGATTCTTATTTGTCGGGGACAATGGCAGCGATTGTCAATCATCGGCGCGGCGTCGATTTGCTACTGACCATCGCTGCGGTCGACCCGCAAGGCATCGGCGTCATCGGGCATTCGCTAGGAGGGCATAATGCAATGTTTTTGGGGGTGTTTGACACACGTGTCCGTGCTGTGGTTTCCAGTTGTGGTTGGGATCCGTTTCCTTACTACTACGGCGGAAAGCTGGCCGGATGGGCAAGTGATCGCTACATGCCGCGGATCAAGCAGCTTTACGGCTTGAACCCAAAAAAGGTTCCGTTTGATTTTCCCGAAGTTGCTGCGGCGATTGCCCCCCGAGGATTTTTCTCGTCCAGTCCGCAGGGGGATTCCAATTTCGACGCTGAGGGTGTGCAGGCGGTGACCCCGGCCATCGCCTCGGTCTATCGATTGCTGCAGGCGGACGACCGATTGCTGATTAAACATCCGGCTTGCGACCACGATTTTCCGAACGAAATTCGCCAGCAAGCGTACCAATTCCTGGATCGCATGTTGGGCAAAGACCGACCCAAAAACCACTAGGGCAAAATCGAATCCTCACCAGCATCAAGCCAATTCCCGGCCTTCTTGCTTGTTTCTCCCGGCCTAACGCAGCGGGGTCTGGAGAGACCTAGAAAGCGGGAAAGTGGTCCATGCGAGCTCACTTCCAGACCGTGGCCACGTCACCGGCAAGCAGTTCCAGGTAATCAACCGACTGTTCGTCATCGTCGTCAGCGACCTTGTTGATCGTAGGTGCTTGGTTGGCGATACTGCCCGCTTCGGTCGAATCCTCTTCGGTCAGGACACCGACAGCGACTTCGTCATGCTGGTAGACCTGCTGAACTGCGGCTTCAAACTCGGTCTCCGGACTACTTTGCAGCGGGGTGTCGATCACCAGCGGAGCGACAACCGCAGAGGCGACCGCTTCCCCTTGTGCCAGACTACTTCGAGCCTGACGTCCCAAGTGATTGATGATCTGCAGGGCATCAAATGGAGTCACACGACCATCGCCGTCAACGTCGGGGAACAGCGTCGAACCCGTGCGGCTTTCACCCTGGGCCCCCGTCCGTGCTTCCTGATTCAGCGTATTGATGATCAACAACACGTCGATCGGTGAAACATAGCCATCACCATTGACATCGAAGCGATTGATACCGTTTTGCAGAGGCGATTCGCCTTGAGGAATCACGATGGAAACTTCGGCAACATCAAACCGAATCAACGAGGGGTCCACCGGTCCTGGCGGGTCGAAAAACAGAGTATCCTGGAAGGGCGAAAAGTCCGCTTTATCTCCTACGAAGCGGGCTTGACCGACCGCGTCGGCGCGGAAGAACAAGGTCGCCAACAACCTGGGCTCGCCTCCCAGCGGATCGGCCGTCCCCGAGGCGTCTAACTGGAAGGAACCAAATTCGTCAATAATGCCGGGAATCGCTGCGGAACCGACCGCGGCTTGCTCATTAAATAACGGTCCAAATTCGACATCAAATCCAAAATCGCTGTTGTTGTCGTTGGTCGGCGTGACCAGGGTACGATCGTACAACAAATCTAGGTACGCCGCGAAAATCCCCTGGACCGACGTTTGCAGCGACGACCGCAAATCCTGAACAAAGACCTGCACACCGAAGGTGTCTTGCACGTTGACCTGATTGATCTGATTGCCCGCTTCGTCGACGACTCGGAAGTCCATCGCCGCGACCGCGTTGGCGGCAGCCGCCCCGACGGAAACGCTGACTTCTGCGGTGCTGCGGAATCCATCGGCAGTGACGATGAAGTAGGTGAACCGATCAACCCCGGGTGCCATTTGATCAGGGCGATAGATCAGCCTTGCGTTATTCAGGTTGCTGGGGTTGCCACGATCATCAACCGTGACGGTCCCCCGCGTCGGCGCGGCAACGATCCCGAATTCCACAATTTCGCCAGTCGGGCCAAGCAAGTCGTTTCGCAAAACATCCAGCACCGCATCCTGACCATGAACGATCAGATTGCCCATGGAATCGCGGGAATCGGGGAAAGAATCGTCAACCGCTTTCGTCGGTATCTGTCCAGGCTGGTTAATGATCACCAGTTCCGCCGACCCCAGGCCCAAGCCTTGAACCGGTACGGGGGTATCGCTGCCGATGTGAATGGTCTCCGCGACCGGTGTATCGGCCGGATCGGCCTGGAAGCGGGCCACTCCCTCGGAGATCGCTCGCATCGTCACGGTAAACAGTCGAACCGGCTCACCCCCGTGTACCACCTCGTTCCCGACTGGTTGCGTTCCACCGATTTCGTTCAACAATCCCGGCGTCACGGCATCGCCTTGCTGGAAGACATCCGAACTGCCGACGAACAGCGACCCAAAGTCAATCTGAAATGGAAAACCGGAGGACGTATCGAAATCAGGGACCGGAGTGACCAACGCGTCGGTGTACAAAAGATCCAAAAAGGCACTGGCGATGCCGGTCCGCGATGCGAGCGGCTGACGAACGTCTTGAACAAAGACGCTCAGGAAGAATTCCTCGCCAACACCCACGTTGTCAATCGGGCGGTTGTTGTCGTCGCGAATATCAAACGAGAAGCGGACTTCGTCTTGCAGCGCAGACCCAGGGCTCATTTTGATGGTCACTTGAGCTGAATCGGAAAGCCCCGCATTGTCGACGACCGTGTAGTTGAATTGTTCGGTGCCACGAAAGCCCACCGCAGGAGTGTACAAAAGTGCTTGGCCACCGCCGGCCAGTTCGACTCGACCTCCACGATTTCCCTGAGCGAAGGAAGCGATCCGCAAACCGCCGTTGACACTGGTAATGTCATTTTCCAACACCAGCAACGGACGATTGACGGAACCTTCGGGTACATTGAATGTATTGTCAACTGCGATCGGGCGATCGGTTTGGAAAGTCACCGTCACGGTCACCGAAGCCACCGCCTCTTCGCCCGTCACGGTGTTACGGACCACGTAAGCGAATTGATCGACACCGACAAATCCATTGGGAGGCGTGTAACGCAGGAATCTCCCGTCCTCAGAGATTGTCACCACGCTCCGCGCACTGGTTGGCATGATCAGTCGGTCAATCTGGAGGTTCGTCCCGGGCGCGGCGAAGTCGTTAGCCAACACGTCCAGTTCCCTGCCGACAGAATTTCTCGGGACGCTGAAGGTGTCCGGGTTTGCCAAACTTTGCGTCGGGAAGACTTGGAAAATATGGTCTTCTACCTCACCGGAATTCGCCGGACCCGTCGGCGTCAAGTTTTGCGTGTTGCTGATCCGAAAACGACCCACCACGGGACCGGGCGTAACGTCCGCGGGAACCGTGACGGGAATCTGATGTGTTCCCGGTGCCAACTGTCGGTTGACGATCACATGCTCGCCGGACCCCGAAAAACTGAAGTCTCGGTTGAAGTCAATCCAGCCCTGCACATACGCGGGCAGGCCTGTCGTGTTGGTAACCGTGACCTCCAAAATACCGGTACGGCCGGGACTGAGGATTTCCGAAGTGACTGCGGAGACGCGCACGCCATCAACGTCGGGGCTGTCAGTTGATCCAGGAACCCCATCGGCAGTGGCAAGAACCTGCTGGCCTAGCGACAAACCTGGGACGATCGCATGGTTGGGACCATTCTGAGCCGCCGTGACCGGATAGCCCTCCGGAGCATTGCCCCAGTTTCGCGACGGCTGGCTGGCGAAATTGAAGTTGCCGCTCAGGGCGACGCCATCAAAGACGACCGTATGCGCAAAATTCGTTTCAGCGGTTGGAAACGTTTGCACAAACCCAGGCTCGGAGACCTGGCGGATCGTGTAGGTCCCTG
>SLFV01000152.1 GCA_007124075.1 Roseimaritima sp. | reverse complement strand
TATTATCAAAGCGGAGCGATTGGCCAACGAATACGAGCGGAAGAAAAATTTTGGCGGGGCGCAGGCTGTTTATGAATCACTGCTGCGTGTTGCGCCTGATCACAAACTAGCCGATCAGGCTTTGAAAATGACGAAAGAAGCCCAGGCGCAAGATCGTAAAATTGTCCGAGTGATGGCCGATCAGGATTGGCAACCCACCGGAGTTGAAATCGTTCCCGGGTCTCCAGTGCATTTGCTTGCCAAAGGTGCTTGGACCGTTGCGACAGAGGTTGGTCCCAATGGCGTGCAGATTCCTGATTCGATGCAAATCAAAGACAACCGATTGAAGCTAGGAGCGCTGATTGGCGTCGTCGCGCCGCCGGGTAAACCGGAGCTAGGACGCCCTTTTCGGATCGGTGAAAGCCATTCATTCACTGCGGAGCGAGGAGGCATGCTACACCTGAAAATGTACTCGATTGACCCGTCCCGTAACGAGGGGACGATTGATGTGGCGATTCGCAGCACCTTCAAGTAGCTGCGAGGGTCGCCCGCTGGGCGGTTCGATGCCAGGCTGTTGGTGTGCGGGTTGGTCGACGGTTGACGAGTTGCTACATTTGGCGGCTGCATGGCCCGTTTCTGATCCTTAGCTACTGTCGGTAATGTCGCATTCGACCGCATTTCTGCCTCTGATCGATCGTTGCTGGGTTTTAACCGGTCCGACGGCGGCGGGTAAATCCAACCTTGCCATCCAGCTTGCCAGCACCATCAACGCGGAAATCGTCTCAATGGATTCGATGGCGGTCTACCAGCAGATGGACATCGGCACCGCGAAGCCGTCCCCGGAACAACAGCAAATTATCCAGCATCATGCGATTGACCTAGTCCCCCCCGATCAACGGTTCAGCGTTGCACAGTACCTGCAGGCGGCTCATCAAGCCGCCAGTGAAATTCATGCGCGTGGCAAGGAGGTTTTGTTCGTCGGCGGGACACCGATGTATTTGAAAGGAATTTTGCGAGGTTTTGACCCAGGGCCGCCAGCGGACTGGCAGTTTCGGCAGCAGGTGGCAGACGACGTCCGACGCTACGGACTGGAGGCTTTGCGGGAGCGATTGTGGCAGGTTGATCCGCTGACCGCTTTCCGATTGCACCCCAATGATATGCGGCGGATGACGCGAGCGTTGGAAGTTGCATGGGCGACCGGGCAACCGCTTAGTCATCGGCAAATGCAGTTGGAACAGAGGCACGCCGCCGAAAATTGCAAGGTGTTTTGGTGTCAATGGCCACGCCAGGCGTTGCATCGGCGAATCGATCAGCGCGTAACCGACATGTTTACCAACGGTCTGGTGGCGGAGACCCAAGCGTTGTTGGACCGATATCAAACGCTCAGTCCGACGGCCGTCAAAGCGGTAGGGTACGCCGAAGTGATCGAGCATTTGCAGCAGCGGATTCCGTTGAGCGATACAATCACGGCCGTTCAGACGCGTACACGGCAACTGGCGCGACGTCAGGAGACTTTCCTCCGCGGTCTGGGCGAGCTGCGTTCGATTCCGATGACGGAGCTTGCGCACGTGCGTCAGCAATGCGATTTCGTTTTGCGCCTGGTAGACGGAAAGTAAGGTCAGGAAAGTCCATGCCGCGACGCTTCGGTTTCTATTTCCACTCGTTGACGTTTTGGATTTGCGTTGCAATCGTGGCTGCGGTGGTGCTGGCGGTGTTATTTCCTCGCGTGGCGATGGCAACCGAAATTGGAGGCGAGTTGTTTTTGCGGGCATTGCGGATGTTGGTGGTCCCGCTGGTATTCACCTCCGTGCTGTGCGGTGTGCTGGCCTTGGGTGATGTTCGGCGGTTAGGCAAACCGGGGGCCTACGCTGTGCTTTACTACCTCCTGACGACAGTGGTGGCGGTGCTGCTGGGAATCACTCTGGTGAATCTGATTCGTCCTGGCAGTGGGACCGTTCCAAGCGAACGGATGGAGGAATTTGGTGGCCAGAACGCGCGAACCACCAAACGCCAAATCATCAATCATCTGGCCAGGGCGACCGATTTGCCCGCCGCCGACATCGCGGAAGTGATGCAACCCTTACCCGATGGGCAGCCACTTTCACCGCAGATCCGTGATATCGCTCGCGGGCTATCGCTGATGTTGGTCAGTGACAACCTTCTGGCCGCTGCGGTACGGAATGAACTGCTGCCCATCATCCTGTTTGCCATGGTTTTAGGGGGTGTCCTGACGACGATCCCGCAGCAAGTCCAAACGTTGACGGCTGTCATCCAACAGGCCAACGAGGTGATGATGCGACTGGTGTTGTTACTGATGAAACTGGCACCGCTGGGGATTTTTTGTCTGGTGGCCGCCCGTTTTGGAACCGCACAATACGAGGATCAGTTGCTGACCGAACTGCGTCAGATCGGCTGGTACTTTGCGACCGTCGTGGGGGGGTTAGCGATCCATGGGTGCGTTGTCTTACCTGCCCTATATTGGCTGGTTACCAAGCGAAATCCATTCCGATTCGCGGTGGGTTTATCGCGAGCCTTGTTGACTGCCTTTTCGACCGCCAGTTCCACCGCCACGCTGCCTCTGACCATCCAGGCGTCTATGTCAGCGGGTGTTTCGCGTGAAGCGACGGAGTTTGTGGTGCCGCTGGGAGCGACGATCAACATGGACGGGACTGCTCTGTACGAAGCCGTTGCGGTGCTGTTTATCGCGCAGGCGTTGGGTATTCCAATGGGACTGGAGCAGCAGTGGATCATTGCGCTGACGGCCACGCTGGCAGCGATCGGTGCGGCGGGGATTCCCGAAGCGGGTCTGGTGACCATGCTGATTGTTCTGGGGGCCGTGGGCCTGCCGGTGGAGTACATCGGTCTGATCCTGTCTGTCGACTGGCTGGTAGATCGGTTTCGCACAGCGATCAACTGCTGGGGCGACGCCATTGGCGCCGCAGTAGTAGATCGGTTGGCGATCGGTGGCGATCACCGCAATCCGCCTTCGGTTGCATCACACGGGCCGCAAAGCTGATCTGTTTCCCGAA
Organism: Roseimaritima sp.; assembly: GCA_007124075.1. Taxonomy (GTDB): domain Bacteria; phylum Planctomycetota; class Planctomycetia; order Pirellulales; family Pirellulaceae; genus Roseimaritima. The sequence continues at coordinate 15,976 of SLFV01000152.1, read as the reverse complement.
CGGAATCGAGGGACGGGGCAACCACGGCTACGCCAGTCCTCTCAGCCGAGCGGGACTTCCCCGGGGCACCCAGGGAAAAACAGGCGAACGTTGCTTACGGAGTCTTGGGCGTAGTCAAAAACGCCACAAGATCACGCATTTCGGCAAGACTCAGTCCCTCCTCCAGTCCGGCTGGCATGATCGACTGGTTGATTGGCTGCATGCTTTCGATATCCGCCAACGGCACCGTAAACAGGTCCCCATCGGCTCCCTGCATCACCAGCTTCTCACCAGCCTTGGTCGCATCCAGCTTCAACCCGGTCAGGATCCGACCCTCCTGCGTCAGCACCCGATACGCGACGTACAGCGGCCCAATTTCCTTGCTTGGCTGCAAGATCGACTCCAGCACTCGCAGCGGAGTCATCTGACCGGCCAGTGTGGTCAGATCGGGACCGGTATTGGCCCCGCGGTGCGAATGCGCATGACAATTCGCACAGGTTGTGCGAAAAAAGACACGCCTTCCCGCATCGGGGTTGCCGCCGCTGCCTGTCAATCGGTGCCAGCCAGCCAAGTCATCGCGCGACGGTTTGGATGGCGCGTCCCGCTGCCCGCCGCGTTGAAGGATACGATTGGCCTCTTGTCGCAGCGGCTCCTTCTGTCGGGGCAAAGCAAGCCGATTCAGGACTGCGGCAAATTTTGCTGCTTGGGGTGCGAGTGCCGCCGCCGCATCGGCACGGGTTTCCACAGCGATGGTTTCATCGGCCGCCAGTTCCGCCAAAATCGCATAGGTGGTTTCATCGGTCCGGGAGGCCAGCAGGCGTCCCACCGCAATCTGGAATAGACGGTTATCCTGCTGTCGCAGCCAACGCGCCAGTTCCTCCGAACTGGGTTGGTCCGAATCGCTGGGAAGCAGCTCGACCGCAGCAGCACGCAGTTCGATGGGCTTGTCCTGGTCCCCCGCATACTGCACTAAACGCTCCTCGCGCGCCGGATCGCGCCTGCCGCGCGCGACCGAGCCGGTCTCCAGATAAGCGATGGCGGCCATCACGGCAGCGAAGGTTTGATGATTCAAGTCGGGCCGATCCAGTAACGCATGCAAAGTGGGCAAAAACGACTTTACCTCGCGTTCTGCCGCCCAACGAATTGCCGTCAACATGGTCTCCTGATTGCGACGCGTCAGGCCCCTGCCAAGTAGGCGATTGCGTTCCCGCTGTGCAAACGCCTCGGGGTTCGTCAACTCCCGCCAGCGGTGGGCCAGCAAGAACGCAATTTGTTGGTTTTGCGTCATGCTGCCGTCGATCGCAAGCGATTTTAGCTGACCGGTCGCAAGCAAGCCCATCATCGCCGCATGTCGCAAGAAGGGATCGTCGCTTTCCAATTCCTGCAATCGCTCGGCTAAGGGCATCGACGCATCACCTTCCAACCTCCGAGCTAACCGTTCAGCGCCACTCAGCTCTGGCAGCCAACCGCTCGCCGCACCGCCAGTCGCCGGGGGAGAAAACCGCCACAACCGTCCCTTTCCGTGGACCGGATAGCTGCGATCAACCCAGTCGGTAAAGTACAACGCCCCGTCCGGGGCAACTGCCAAGCCGACGGGGCGAAACGATCCGGTTCCTTGCACAACGACTTCCGTGCCACTGCTCCACGACGCACCCTGGGACGTTAGAGTGTACCGTTCCAGCCGATTGTCTCCCCAGCTTGTGACCCATAAATACCCTTCATGCGCGATCACCGCACAGGGTGCTTCGCCGGTACCCGCAGTCATCGGCAACGTCCCCGGTAGTTCGCCATTCCAAGCCTGCAGCGGATGCGTCCCTGCCCGACCAAAGCGAAATTGGAAACCGTAGTCTCCCCCTTTGACGACATGCAACAACCGGCATGGCGGCATCGCGTCCGGGTCATTTCCCGCCTGCCACAATCTCCCGGAGCTGTCGAAGGAGATCCCGAACGGGTTCCATAATCCTGTTGCAAAGCGTTCCACATTGCTGCCATCGGCATCGCAAACAAAAATATTGCCACCCTCACCGCTGCCGGTTTGCAGGCTTGCATCGCTGCCGACCAATTGGTAGGCCTCGCCAAAATTTTCACCTTGCCCGACGTACAACCTACCATCGGGACCAACGGCGACCCCTGCCAGGCCATTGTGTGGGTAGGTTGTGGCAGTTTCCAAACGTAGCAGTTGCTTCACTTCGTCGGCAACATCGTCGCCGGTGGTGTCACGCAACCGCAACACCTCCTGGCGAGTGACCACAATCAGACTGCCGTCGGCAGTCGCTGTAAGTCCCATCGTTGCCTGACTTCCTTCATGAAACAGACGTTGGCGATCAACCCGACCGTCTCCCGTCGTGTCATCGAACACATAGATCCGATCGGCTTGGGGACCGGGATAATCCCCCGGCGGGAAATGCGTGTGGCACTCGATCACAAACAGCCGGCCCTGTTGGTCGAAACAGCACGCAGTGGGGGTCACCAAATCGGGTTCCGCCGCGACCAGTTCCAATTGCCAGCCGTCGATTAAAATTTGGGGCGGATTGACGTTGGCTTGTCGCTGTGCAAACGCATTCAGCCCCCCCAACCCCCAGATGCAGCAAACCAGTAACCACGCGCGGCAAACAAGATCAACCCGCTGACCATCCTGACATTGCATCAACATCACGCTACCTCAAACCAAAGAAGGATCGCTCATGGACCATGTACGAAGGGTCGGCCCAGACTCATTAACCGGTGCCTGTTACTAGGAACTCGCCCTGGTTGTGCCATGCACAAAATGTACCGGACACTCCTTTCTTCAGGCGAGCAGCGGATAAGAATATACCACCCGTCGCCCCGACCCGCACCGCAGCAATCGCTGGTGAAAGTCTCGAGGGAAGACATACGAATCCGTCGGTGGTTCATCGCGTGTCGACCAGCCGGCTAACAAAGCGGCTTCGCCGCCGGATTGTTGCCACCACGGAGTAAAGGACCGCTGGATTATGAATCATGAAACCGTAAGGAAAGTTCCTGTGGGTTGATTCGTCGTTGTGCAGCGACAAACCGATCTGCTTCAGATTGTTGGAACAACACTGCAATCAAGCTCCGGGGCCTTCTCCCTTAATTTTCGTGCCTTTCTCAGCCTGACCCGACTCTTTTGGAGGGCCTGCTGGGTTGACTCGATAACCGCATGCCAAAGAGGGCAGCCCCCGCTGATGGATTGGCTACTACTATTTCATTCAATGGCAGGCGTTTTGCGAGTTGTTCTCGGCAGAACAGCCTGGATGCCACTTTATTTGGCACACAGTGCACCCACATTCAGCAATCTGCAATGTGACCTGAAAAATCTTTATTCGTCACGCAAACCATTCTCGCTTTTAGCCTGATTCCGTTTGCGGCGGACTCGTGGGCTTTTGAACCAATCCACCGGGCCTCTACCTACCCTTGCGTCGCGGCAGCCGTAAGTGCAGGCAGACGTTGGCTAGGGCTGGCGAGACAGCAGGAACAAAGTTGGCATGCCGATTGCCATTGAGCGTTTACAGTGCAGGCCGGTTTCTGTGAAACGGTAACCTCCGTTCCAATCGGCTCGAATCGTTTCTTTTCATACGCTTTTTATGCCTAAGTCAAATTGCGGAGATCTTTTCAAATGTTGATTAAGCAAAGCATGAGTACGAGAGCCAGCAGGACCGGAGCCCTTCGGGCTTTTGGCGGAGGGTCAGGTTTCACTTTAGTGGAGCTATTAGTCGTCATCGCGATCATTGGCGTTTTAGTCGGTCTGCTGCTGCCCGCAGTGCAAGCCGCGAGAGAGGCCGCCAGGCGGATGTCGTGCAGCAACAACATGAAGCAACTTGGTCTGGCTTTGCATAATTACCACGACACGCACCAGAAAATGGTTTATGCCGTGCTGCAAAGTGGATCCGTTGACGCGGGGTCAGCGGCACCCGGTCCGGAACGCGTGCTAAATCACAAAGGCTGGTTGAGTGTGCTGCCATTCATTGAACAGCAGGGGCTGTTCGACATGTTTGATTCGCGACTATCGACGGGAGCTTACGCGCGGAACCCGAATACTGTGAGTAGCCCGAGGCCAGGCGAAGCTGGCAATCCGAATGATGTTGTGGTCAGCACGCTATTGACCGCTTTTTTGTGTCCGTCGGACGCAAACCCCGAGCAGTACGCGACCGTCACGAGCGCAAATTATTCCATCTCGCCGGGAACGACCACACTTCAAGGTTCCCACACCAATTACGATTTCAGCGTCTCTCGCAGATCCAACTCTGCGCCCCGCTGGGGGGCAGAAAGCGCCAACACGCGGCGCATGTTTGGTCATGATGATTGCCCCAAGTTCCGTGATTTATTGGATGGGACCAGCAACACCGTCATGCTGATCGAAACATTAAGGTTTTTGCACAACGGCGTTACTCCCGCTTGGGGTTACGTACGGTGGGTCGGAGACGGTATCGACCTTGCTTACGGACCAGGCATTAATCACCTTGGCCCCTGCTGCGGCTGGGACGCAACACCCAATGCTCGTCCAATGGTCAGGAATCGCTTGGCGCATTGGGGCAGTCCAGGCAGCCTGCATCCGGGAGGTTGCCAAATCACGATGGCCGATGGATCAGTTCGCTTTATTTCTGAGACTGTCGACCTGGTCACGCGACAGCGTCTTGCACAAGTCGGTGATGGTCAACCATTAGGAGAATTTTAAAATGCTGCGAGTAATTAGTACTTTTGCGATTACCTGTGCATTTCTCAGCACCCCGGGCTGTGGCTCGGGTCCGACCGAGCCTCTGGCCTCTGCCACCGGCCTGGTCACGTTGGACAATCGCCCAATCGAAGGAGTTTCAATCACGCTGATTCCGAAAGAAGGGTCCAGTTTCGGCAGAATAAGCTACGCGGTCACTGACGGCGAGGGTCGCTTCGAATTGCAGACAAGCCCTACGCAGAAGGGAGCCATCATCGGAACCCACTGGGTACAGTTAATCAAGATGGTGCAGGAAGATGGCTCTCCCATTCCGCCTGATGCGCCACCCGAGGAAATTGTTCCGATAAACTTATTGCCACAGGCTTACGCGGAGGTATCGACGACGCCCATTGAAGCGATTATCCCCGACGATGGAGCGACGGACCTTCGTTTCGAATTGTCTTCCAAGGCTCAGCCACGCCCGCAGTACTAGTGCCAAGCATTTCGGCGACCTTCGTGGAACCATGGAGGACGCAAGAAAAAACGTCAAAAACCCCGGGAAAACGCTAGATTTCCCGGGGTTTTCTAGGCATGCGACCGACAGGAATCGAACCTGCACGGGATTGCTCCCACTAGGCCCTCAACCTAGCGCGTCTGCCAATTCCGCCACGGTCGCTTGTCAAGTAAAGAATTGTCAAATACATCGTTTTCGTCAACCGGTGGTTTTGTTTTGCCTTAATTGAGAAGCGTGTCACGAATTGTGTGCTGGGCGCACCGCATCAAGAAGCTGCCGGTTTCGCGACTGTGTGATAAGCATAAGATCCGTTCGTTCAACTTCGACAATTGGCAATGCCAAAGACAATTGTTCGAAATGCCGAAGCCTGCATTCAGCGGCAGAAAAACGCATCGGGTGCCGGACGGTACGAAGATGCTGCGGCGCGAAGGATCGAACCGAGGAGAACGCGGCTCCCCCTCCTCTCTGAACGGGCTTTGATTTCACTGCCCATTTCGTCGGGACGGTCGTGTATTGTCCAGCCGCACTTGCATTAAGGGGGGGGGGGAGGCGAATGAGAGAAGGAGGATGAATCAACATTCCAGCGACTGACTGGGCGGTCTTTTCTGCCAGGGTGGATGAGGGGACTCGAACCCCCGACTTTCGGAACCACAATCCGACGCTCTAACCAACTGAGCTACACCCACCGTGTCAGGAAGATTTTAGTAGTCGGTGCCAGGGTGGTCAATTCCCGATTGCGACTTAATGTTCAATAGCCGTTCGAGCTGGATCTGAAGCATTGGCCAAGGCCCAATAGATGCTTCGCATTTGCGGTTGTCGTCCTTGCTAATTCCTGCTCAGTAACCCCACGGACTCGGGCTAGGCAACGCAACGTATGCAGAACTCGCTCAGGTTCGTTTGGTTTTTTTCCACGCATCGGCTCGGGACTTAAGTAGGGGCTGTCGGTTTCGACCAACAGACGATCCGCCGGAACGCGTCTGGCGACGTCGCGTAAATCGTTTGACTTCTTGAATGTCACCATGCCCGCGAAGCTAATGTACAAGCCAAAATCAAGCAGCGTTTGCGCTTGTTGCCAAGTCCCAGTAAACGAGTGCATCACGCCAACCAAACGACGTCGCGACGCAAAAGGCCGAAGGGTTTGGATAATCTCTTCGCAGCTATCTCGCATGTGGATGATCAGCGGCCGTCCCGAACGGACTGACAGTTCAATGTGTTTGACAAAATACTCCTGCTGCAATCCCATGGGACTGTCATCCCAGTAACCATCCAGTCCCGTCTCACCGATTGCGCGCACTCCAGGCATCAGAATCATTTCCGAAATCTTTTCCCAGTCATCCGCCTCGGCTTGGGCAACATAATTGGGCTGGATGCCAACTGCGGCATGCAAATAATCGGGGTACTGTCGTGCCAGTTCGACGCACCGTCGGCTACTGACCGCTGTGGTCCCGACAACCACAATGCCAACCACCCCCGCAGATCGGGCTCGCTGGATGACCTGCTCGCGAATGGGGTCAAAATCGGAATCGTCCAGGTGAGCATGTGTATCAAAAAACATCGTCGCGCGACCTGTCAGTACGAGTGTCCGGCGGAAAAGAAAAACCTTGTTAAATGGTAAAAGACAGGGGCGGCGAAGCAGACATCGTCAATTTGATCCAGCAATCCCGCATGGCCTTGTACCAGCGTCCCCGTGTCATTGACGCCACGGTCTCGTTTAATCGCGCTCATTGTCATCGCCCCGGCAAACGACATGCAAGCCACCACCATGCTCATCACCCCCGCCTCCCATGGAGCAAACGGTGTCGCCCAAAACAGAGCGGCCCCAATCAACCCGGTCGTGACTACCGAACCAACAACCCCTTCCCAAGTTCGCCCCGCATTGATGTCGCGAGCGATCGGGTGCGTGCCCAACAGGCGAGTCCAGCCTGATTGCAGGACGCCCGATAGCTGCGCGATCAAAAGGAAGTAGAACAACAAGGTGACGTTGCTGCCATTCCAGCGACTACCGTCTACCAAACGCAAGTCCAAATCCAACAATGCCGGGGCAAAGCTGAGCGAATAGACACAGATTAGAAGCCCGGCTTGGATCTTTGCACTACGTTCCAGAAAACGTTTATGATCGCCTCCGATCGCGATTCGCGCCGGTATGAAAAGACTGGCATAAACCGGAATCATAATGCTGTATAAGCCATAGAAATCGATTGACCGTCCCGCCGTAATCCAACTGGGGGGCAAGTTATTCAGAATGATTAGCAGGTATTGCAGTGGGGTGAAGATAAAGAACACCCAGAAAAGTGCTCGGTGATCGCCTCGACGCGTGGGCGTCATGGTGATGTATTCTCGCAAGGCCCAAAACGAGACCAGTCCAAATAGGACAATCGTACCGACGCGATGCAGAAGAAAGCCGCAGATCAGGATTGCGACCATCATCCACCAAATGCGGAGCCGGCGTTTGAAGCGGCGCACGACGGCGGCTTCGATGGCAATCGTTTCACGGCGCGACAAAAGTTGGCCGACCACGGTCGCAACACTTAACGCCAGAACCGTCACCATCAGCAGCAGAAACGTTCGCGTGGTTAACCACTCCGACATCCCCGCGACCTCGGCGGCTGCGGAGGTTTGCTCAGGAACCGCGAGTTTTGCCATCTACAACCACTCTTGGATCGTCGGCTTGATGACAATTTCGGGCACATGCGCACGTGGCGGCAAGCGGCAGACCGCAACGACCATCGCGGCGACATCCTCGGGTTGCAATATCGCCGCCTTGTGCTGGTCGCTGACCGGAGTGGGGCGATTATCCAAAATCGGAGTGTTGACTTCGCCAGGATAAACGTTGGTCACCCTTACCCCCTCCTGGCGAACCTCATTGCTGACTGCGGTTCCCAATGCCGTCATCGCAAACTTAGAGGCACAGTAAGCAATCCCGCCCAAGGAAGCCGCTCGCTTTCCTGCAATCGAGGAGATATTGACAATCAACCCGTCGCCACGCTGCCGCATTTCGGGCAAAACGTGCAGCATGCAATTGTAGGTGCCGGTAGCGTTGACCTGCAGGAGACGATCCCAGTCTTCTGGCCGCATCGCGGCCATTGTCCGATTGACGATATTGACCCCTGCACTGTTGACGAGAATATCGGCCGAGCCGATCGTCTGGCCAACAAATTGAAAAAATGAACGCACACTGTCGCGACACGCGACATCCAGCACATGTCCATGAATGTTGGCTTGGATGGTTTCGCAGACCTGGTCCAAGGCACTTTGGCGTCGTCCGCCGATCACAACGTGGCAGCCTGCGGCGGCTAGGGCCCCTGCAATCCCGGCACCAATACCAGTGCCTCCACCTGTGACAACAACTTTCTTTCCGCTCAGGGAGTCCATCGCTCTGCTTTCCGCTCGTAAGGGGTCATTTCCGGTGCTCAATTGCCGGAGGGGAAAGGCTAGCAGCGGACACGCACATACCGGCCCATTCCTCGCACCTGTCTGAAGGGATTTCAGCTACGCAGGGGCGGGCACGTTGGACTGCAATCTGCCGCTCGCCAAACAATGCTGAGTGTAGCGAATCCTCGCTCCCGTGTGCAGCCGTAGCCGCTTGCCTGGCTGGAATCGACCTCCCTTGTGTAGTGACCCAAAGCGACCGCCCGAGATTGCAATCACGCTGAAAATAGTCCGCAGAAGGTTCAAAGGGTTAGTGTAACGATCGAGGACCAAGGACGAAGGTGGACTTCATTACATCCTCTCTGCGATCTGGACGATCCGGTCAAACTCCGTTTTTCGCACAGGCTGGATGCTTAGACGGCTCCCCTTTCGCAGAAGCTCCATCTTCGCCAACGCCTTGGTTGCTCGGATTTCTGCTAGCGTCACCGGTCGCGAAAATTTAGATTCAAACTGGACATCGACCATGAACCAGCGAGGGTTGCCTGGATCGGATTTGGGATCAAAGTAGTGATGCCTGGTGTCCCAAGCATGATGATCGGGATAGCCCTCGCGCACCACGATCGCGGTGCCCACAACGGCCGGCTGGGCACACGCACTGTGGTAAAACAGCACCCGATCGCCTAGCTGAATTTTGTCTCTTAATAGGTTGCGCGCCTGATAGTTGCGCACTCCCTCCCAGCAGGTTGTTTGGTCAGGAGCATTTCGCAAATCGTCGATGGAATAGGTTTCCGGTTCCGATTTGAACAGCCAAAAAGACGGGTTCATGGTTTGCCAGCGGGTTGTTCAACAGAATTTCTACCAGTAAGGTCGCCAAGGCGGACGGCAGCAAAGGCACAACAGTGATGGATCGCATGGGTACTCAAGAGGTTAAGCATTCAAAACAATCTTGAAAATGGGCTCAAGTTCTATCGTGCTGTTCGACGATACCGTTAATTGCAAGAAGAATCGCTTCTGTTTCAAGGATTGCTAGCGTTGAATTCTCGGTAGCGTTGTCCAGAAGTGGTTCAAGCATGATCAGGCCAGGGACTTAGGCCGCATCACAGGAATGCGTAGCCAAGGAGATCCCAACGATGTCGCTTGATTTTATTCATCTCACCTTCGGTTTTGTCTTTGTTGGAATCTGGGTGTTGGTGGGGCAGATTCTGGTTACAGACACTTGATGCCCGTCCCATTCCGCTGCGTCTGTGTTTTCTAACACCTTCGGCATAGCGAAGCACTAGCCATTCCAGGTCACCTGAGCCGCTGCGTTGAGTGGCCGGGCGATTTCCATCTGTGCGATGCCCGCCGGTGGAGCGGCCAGCAGTCGTTCTGCGCTGGTTTGGTCGGGGCAGCAGACGAAAACCGTAGGCCCCCACGAGCTTTGCCCGACCCCCTCCCAGCCCTGTTCCTGGAGGCACTGAATCAATCGAGTAATCGCGGGACCGTTATAGGGGCCCCCTTGTGAATCGGCAAACAAGCCGCCGCTGATTTGGTTGTATCGCGAAACGGTGGCAGCGAATTGCTGGAAATCGCCAACCCTAACGGTCGCGGCGAGTTCCGACAGCATGTGGCGAAGCGAATCGGTCCGCTGCGAGCAATGGTGGGCCGGTGGTCCCGCGAACCGTTGGTTTTCTGTTTCCCCCCAGATCCGATCTTGGTGGCCCTCTGGTCTCAGCAACGCAAATCGCCACGTCGAAGGCACCGGGTACCGCAATGGATCCGCCAAATCACAAATAAAACCACCACGAAGAAACCCTTGGATACCAACGGCCGAACGCGCACCGCGACCCGCAATTTGCCTCGCCAAAACGTCCGCGACGATTTCGCAGCCAAATCCCCGCTGCAGCCCCGCTGCAACCGCCATCGCTAACTGAGTTCCCGTTCCCAGCCCCGTGTGAGGATCGGGACGTGTGACGACCTGGGCGCCCAGGGGCGTGTCAACTGCGGGTACGAGCTGCGAAAGGTTTTCGTGACACCAAGCTCGAAAACGGACCACGACCGCCTGCACACGTCGAGCCAGCGGATGGTCAGCGGGCAAGGTTCGTCCCCGGAGATCGATGACCTGGTCCACCTCTGCCGTGCGAATCGTGATGTCCGTCGCGGGTCGATCAATCATCAATCCAACGCCACGGAAGGGTGCCCGAGTCTCCAGCAGGCCCAGGTGCAATCGAGCGCCCGTCCGCACGTTCACGCTGCGAAATTCACTCATGGGAGGCGTCGTGGTTTTTACGGATGTGAGCTTGCAGCAAAGAAAATGCCTCTTGTTCCCGCTCGCCCCCGGCCCGCTGTACCAGGCTTTCAAATTGTTTCAACTGCGACCGGACAATTTCGGGTGCGATAAGATGCAACCGCGTCGCCATGATCGCGGTTTCCAGCACGGCATACTGCCCGCGATTCCAGCCAAAGAAATCACGCTGCGTGGACTGTTCCACAATGTCACAATCGACCTGGGGACGCTGCGGATGCTGCTGCCAGGAGCGCACGCGAACCGCATACCAGCGGCAGGCATCGGTCAATGCGTAACATCCAGGCTGCGAGGCGATCGCGCGGACCATGGTCGTCAGTTCGTCGGGCGGAATCGTGTTGGTTGCGGCCCGCGCTAACAATAACACATCGTCGGTTACATGAATGACGGCTCGCTGCGTGCGTCGCAGGTTCTTACAAGTGCGGGTCCCGACAAACGGCTGCAACTGGACCTTCGTCAGCTCGCGATCAACGTGGGGTCCTTGGGGCGCAAGATTGACCTGCCCGCAGCCATCAACGGTTGTGACCAAGGATTCCAGGATCATGCCACCGATTCGCCGATCGATAAGATGGAATCAGAAAAACGGCGCAGCAGGTCCAGACCACAGGGGGTAAGGACCGATTCGGGATGAAATTGGACACCTGCGATCGGAAGCTGACGATGCGCGATTGCCATGATGATCCCATCGGATGTTTGCGCAGTGACCCGCAAGCAATCCGGGATCGTTTTGGGGCACAGGGCCAACGAATGATAACGCCCCACTGATAATTGCGGGGGCAAACCGCGAAAAAGCGAAGTGCCATCGTGTTCGATCCAACTAGACTGGCCGTGCTTGCTGGGACACATGACAACCGTCGCTCCGAAGGCTTGCCCGATGACTTGATGACCCAGGCAAACGCCCAGCAGCGGGATCCGTGCAGCGAAATGACGCACGACTTCCAGAGAACAACCTGCCTGATCTGGTGCCTGAGGGCCCGGCGACAGCACGATCGCATCGGGCTGCAAAGCCGCGACATCCGCGACATCAACCATGTCGCTGCGCACGACCTGGGTCGCATGCCCAAGCAGCCGCAGATGGCGTGCAAGATTGTGGACAAAGGAATCGTAATTATCCAGCAACAAAATCAACGCAGTGAACCGCTTCCGGTGAGTAGCCTGAAAGTAACTCCGCGACCGAGCCTGTGGATTTTACGAACGTTGATCAATCGGGACAAAAGCTCGCTTGGTCGGACCCGTATAAAGCTGTCTGGGACGATAGATTCGCTTCGTCGGTGATTGATGCATTTCGTACCAGTGTGCGATCCAACCGGGAAGCCTTCCAATGGCAAACAAAACCGTAAACATCTGTACCGGGATCCCCAGGGCGCGGTAAATCACGCCGGAGTAAAAATCAACGTTGGGGTAAAGCTGGCGTTCGATGAAATACTCATCACGCAGGGCGACCTCTTCCAACTGCTGAGCCACATCGAATAGCGGGTCTTTGATGCTGAGTTTCGCCAGCAGGCGGTCGCAGGTGGCTTTGATGATCTTTGCCCGTGGGTCAAAGCTTTTGTACACACGATGCCCGAAGCCCATCAGCCGAAAGCTGCTGTTTCGATCCTTCGCCAAGCCCACGTATTTTCCGACATTTCCCCCATCGGCAACGATCTGTTCCAGCATGCTTACGCAGGCTTCGTTGGCCCCTCCGTGCAACGGTCCCCAAAGTGCGGAGATACCGGCAGAAATCGATGCGAACAGATTCGCGTTGCTGCTCCCCACCATTCGAACCGTCGACGTGCTGCAGTTCTGTTCGTGATCTGCGTGAACAATTAGCAACAACCGCAATGCATCGGCAAAGTCAGCATCCACTTCATAAGGTGCCGTGGGCGTGGCAAACATCATCTGCAAGAAGTTTTCGCAGTATCCCAAATGATTCAGGGGGTACATGAACGGTTGCCCGACCGATTTCTTGTAACTGTACGCCGCAATTGTCGGCAATTTCGCCAACAAGCGATGCGTGGAGATTTCGACTTGGCGCGGATCGCTCGGGTCCAGCGAATCTTGGTAAAACGTGGACAACGCCCCAACCACGCTACTGAGGATCGCCATTGGATGGGCCTCGCGAGGAAACCCGTCGTAGAACGACCGCATCTCCTCGTGCAACAGCGTGTGGTCGCGGATGTTGTCACGAAACGCCATCGCTTCGTCCGTGGTCGGCAGGTGACCGTAGATCAGTAGGAAACAGATTTCAATAAAGTCGCAGTGCTCCGCCAATTCCTCGATTGGGTATCCACGGTAACGCAAGATACCGGCTTCGCCGTCTAGGAACGTGATCGCGCTAGGGGTACTGCCCGTGTTTACGAAACCTTCGTCTAACGTGATTGCACCGGTTTTGCGTCGCAGTTGACTGATATCGATTGCAAGCTCACCTTCAGACCCCTCCAGCAGAGGCAATTCGCATTGCGTGCCGTCAATCGAAAGTCGAGCGGGGGACTTTTGCAAGGGTTCGCGACTGACAGCGTTAGTCATTCTGCACTCCATGGGACCAATCTTCGAAGGATGTCGTAATTACGCTGACAGTGTAGCGATTTAACTAATCGGCGACAATCAGCGGGACGCGGGTCGTCCGCTTCGGGGCTGATCCAGCGGTCGAGTGCGCAGCGCCCAGGCCCCAGACTTCATGGAGGCTTGGCTGCCGTGTTCGAGGGTCCCTCCAAGGTCCCCTCCGGCGACCAATCATTCACCGCGAACCGGCGGCACCATCGCGGCGTGCTAAAAAGCCTACCGCGCATACCTCCGCCGAATGAGCCAGGCCGGGACGTCTGGGCCTGATTGGCAAGTTACAACCGGCACGATCGTCGCAACCGCACAAGGCATTCGCAAAAATCGTGTGGCATTCATTCGATTCCCTGGGCAGACTCGCTACTGCCTTGGGACAGGGAGGTAGCCTTGGATTATAGGATTGGCAACCCCCAGCAGCCGATGCATTGACCTTTCCTTTTCTACCCGCGCCTTCGGGGGCACAACGTGACCGCTCCATCATCAGCCAGCCACGCTACCATGGCAACGACTCAGGAATCACAGGCGTCTTTTCGTTGCCCCGTGCAGCCAGATTGCGCTACGGCGGTCATTCGCAGCGGAAGGCGTCGGATTCCCGCGGCGCTGTTGGATTGTTCTTTAGAAGGTTACACGCTGGTGATCGAACCCGAAAACGCTTTGCGACTGCAAGTCGGCAAGCAATGGATCTTGGAAGCGCAGGGCAGCCAGACGCTGGTGGTGGCGAAATGGTTGTACCGCGACGACGACGGGCGATTGCAGCTTGCGCTGCGAAGAATCAAAGACCTGGGAAAACCCGAAGACCAGTACCCTTCCGCTTGGTTTGCCTGGACCAGGCGTCGGCAACCGCACATCCACCCCGGCGGGAATGAACTAGCGTTCGCGGGAATTGCTTTTCTGCTGTTCTTGCTACTGGCCTTGCCCGGTTTCGGCGACCGCTTAGGCACATCGCGTCCCATCCAAACGGCCGTCCGCAGCGTCTTTAGCTTCTTTTGGTAAGCACGGTGGTTGTCCGCAGACCATTCGACATTTTGACGGGGCAAGAGTAAGCTTTGCTACACACGAAAACTCGCCCCCCCTGCCAGCGAGCGTTGATGTTCGACCTCGAAACCTCTCACTCTGGTGGTGTCACGCCATGTCTGCCGAACTAATCCGCGAGCACATTCGCGAAATTGTTGACTTTCCCAAGCCAGGGATCCGCTTTCGCGACATCACCCCATTGCTAGGAAATTCAAGTGCCTTTCAAGCGGCGGTGGAAGCGATGGCGGAACCTTTCATGGGGCTTGGCATTGATGTTGTCGCGGCGGCCGAGGCCCGAGGGTTCATCTTTGCTGCTCCGCTGGCGCTAAGCTTGAATGCCGGTTTCACACCGATTCGCAAACCTGGCAAACTGCCCTACGATCGCAAATCGCTGCGGTACGAACTGGAATATGGTAGCGATGAACTGGAGATGCACACCGACGGCGTCTCCCCAGGGCAACGGGTGTTATTGGTAGATGACCTGCTGGCAACAGGGGGCACCATGGGAGCCTGCTGCCGACTGCTGGAACAATCCCAGGTGGAGATCGTGGGATGCTGTTTCTTGATCCATTTGACCGCGTTGGGCGGGCACCAGCGGCTCAGTCCCTACCGGTCGCACAGCGTGCTCCGCTTCGACGACTGAATGTCCTGCTTTACCCGATGCCCTGCCTTTCAGGGGGATGGCGATTCGGGCAGCGTTTGCTAGACTCTGTGCCGATTACCGATGACCGGTTTTTTTCATCCTGGATGCCCGAACGGTTCGGGCTCCTTGGCGGCGACAGCCGTCTAACGTCGAAATGAAAGTGAAAGCTACCGCTCGTTACTGACGAATTATTTTTTTGGGAGTCTCAGCACTGTGGCAGTTCGAATTCGATTGAAAAAGATGGGACGCACCCATCGCCCCTTTTTCCGGGTCTGCGCGGTTGATCAGCGTGCCCCTCGGGACGGCAGAGTGATTGAGGAATTGGGACACTATGACCCGATGGTGCCGGAAACCGACGCGCGAGCCCTCTTGAATGGGGAACGGATCACCTACTGGCTGAGCGTGGGTGCCCAACCCAGTGACAAGGCTGCGGTGTTGATCAAGAAGTATGGTGCCAACGGTACCCATCTGGAACAACAAAAAGAGGCTCTGGAGCGATTAAGCAAAAGGAAGCAATACCAGTGGTCCCCAGCGCCCCCTGCTCCTCCCAAGCCTGCCCCCGCAGCAGCGGAAACGACGACGGCGGAGGAGGAGCCCCAGCAGGCTGACGGGGCAGACGCCCCGCCCGTTGCCGACGAAGCAGCACAGTAGCCCCCGCACATTCCGATGCGATTCGACATCGTCACCTTATTTCCTGCGATTTTCGACGGTTATTTGACACAAAGCCTGTTGAATAAGGCGATCGAGCGTGGCTTGGTCGAAATCCATCGCCACGATTTAAGGAACTGGTCAACCGACGCCAAGCATCATAAAGTTGACGATCGGCCCTACGGCGGTGGTCCCGGGATGTTGATCCAAGTCGAACCAACGGTCCAGTGCGTGGAGGAGGTGCAGCGGCAGGTCGATCTGCCAACACGAAAACTTTTACTGACACCGCAGGGAAAACGCTTGGATCAACGTTTGGCAGAGGATCTAGCCCTC
>SLFV01000035.1 GCA_007124075.1 Roseimaritima sp. | reverse complement strand
TGGCTCGTACCAATGTTGTCCTGGAATCGGAACTGCTGACTTTCCTGGTCAAAGCCAATGACGACTTTGGCGTCAGCCAGGTCGGTATCCAGTGGAGCGGTTTCGAGGATTCCGGTTTGCCGCCCCTGGAAGGAAGTCGAACATTGTCCGCTGGGGCACCCGACGCGGAATCGTTGACGATCCAAGGGACGTTCTCCGCGCAGTCGTTGGAGATTCCCGCGCAGCCGGTTCGTCTGCGTGCGTGGGCCCGGGATTACTTGCCCAACCGCCCGCCGGTATATTCGGCCCCGTACACTGTGTTTGTGCTGACTCCCGAACAGCATGCGGTGTGGATTTCGGAACAACTGAGTCGTTGGCATCGGCAGGCGCTGGAGGTTCGGGATCGCGAGCTACAGTTGTTTCAGACGAACATGGAATTGCGCGCGATGTCGGCTCCGCAGCGACAGACGGCTGAGACGCAGCGAATGCTGCAGCGCCAAGCTCAGTCGGAACGAGCCAACAGTGATCGGCTGGCGAACTTAACGGGCACCGGCAACGCGCTGTTGCAACAGGCGATGCGGAATTCGGAGATCGGCGTCGGGCATCTTGACCGCTGGGCGGAGATGCTGCAGGTTCTGCAGGAGATTGCGGAACAGCGAATGCCCAGCGTCGCCGACCTGCTGGAACAATCGGTCCAGCGGCAAACGACCTCCAAAGGGGACACCGCCCCAACGGATGCGGCCAAGCCAACCGGACCGACCGTGGGTAACGTCCGCACCACCAACCATGCTGGCTTGGGTTCGGAGACGGAGGGGGCGAGCGATTCCGATCCGGCGGAAATGCCGCCGCCAGTCCCGGCGCTGGTGGATATCGAATCCAGCCAACAGCCGGTCGATGTGGACGACCAACCGCAAGAATCTGGGGACGATTCTGAGCAACCATCCAAACCGTCGTTGGGGCTGCCGCAGTCGATGCTGGTTGGAGGCGTGGCGGCCCAGGACGAGGATGAGAATGAATTGGGGGATGCGCCCGATGATGCACTGGAGCAAGCGGTTTATGAGCAAGAGGACTTGCTGGCGGAGTTTGAAAAGGTGGCTGACGAGCTGAATCAGGTTCTAGGCAACCTGGAAGGGTCGACATTGGTCAAGCGTCTGAAGGCGGCCTCGCGGGAGCAATCGCTGATCGCTGGAGGGCTGACTGCGGAATTATCGCAGACGTTTGGGCAGTCCCATGTTCCTGAGACGTTGGAGACGATGCTAGGAGGTTTAAAAAACCGGCAACAGGATAGTGTTCGCGATATTTCACTGATCATGGACGACATGCAGGCCTACTTCGAAAGACGACGGCTGAATCAGTTCAAATTGATTTTGGCCGAAATGCGGCAGCAAGACATCGTTGGCAGTCTGCGCTCGGTGGCGACCGATTTGGTGACGCGGCAAGCGATCTCGGTCGCACAGTGCGAATTCTGGTCCGACGTCTTGGATCGGTGGGCTGAGGATCTGGTGGACCCTGCTTCCAGCGGCAGTTGTCCGGGGGGAAAATCTCAGGACAGTTTACCCCCATCGGTGGTGTTGGAGGTGATGCAAATTCTGGAGGCCGAGGTCAACTTGCGCGAGGAAACGCGTGTCGCGCAGCAAGCTAAGCCAGCGGTTCCAACCGATGATCATCAGCAGGAGGCCGAAAGGCTATCGGGCTTGCAGCAGGAGCTTGCGGGACGGCTGGATGCCGTGATTCAGAAAATCGAAATGCTGCCTGAGGGGAGCGAGCGGTTCGCCAGTGATCTGCAATTATTGTTCAGTGTGCTGCCGGTGATGGACCAGGCAACTACGATTTTAGCGGACGGTGAAACGGGCGCGGTCGCAATCGCGGCGGAAACGGAGGTGATTGAACTGTTGCTGCAGAGCAGTCGGATTAATCCGGATGGCGGCGGAGGTGGGGGGGGATCCGCACCGGGGGGCGGTGGCACGGGGACGACCAGTGATACCGCTTTGGCATTGGTCGGTAGAGGTGTCAACGCGAAAGAACAGCGCTCGGAACAGTCGATCTCGCAGGTTACAGGCGAGTTGGCGACGGGCTACCCCGAGGAGTTTCGGGAGGGTCTGGATCGTTACTTTAATCAGTTGGAAAAAGTCCAATGATCGCTAGACAACGTACCTCGCGTGGCGGTATGGGCACCACGCTTTGGTTCCTCGCCCTCCTGTCACCACCTTTGGGCACCCCCGTCGGGGTTCTGGCAGTCCCTGCCCAGCAGCCGGCGCGGGCTGCCAGGGCGGACAACGGGCCCGCGGTGGTTCCGGTTCGTCAGATCCAAGGGTTGGAACGCATCCAACCACATGTGCAGGTGGAATTGGCCTTCCTGAGGCGTTGCTGTGAACTGACCGATTCGCAACGGGAAGCGATTAATGCCGCAGTGCAGGCGGCGGTGATAAAATTGGCCGCCAATGACTCTGCCAGATTGCCCCAGCGGAGTGGAATCAATTTTCTGTTGGTACGGCGGGCCTTTCAGGTCCATGCTGACGAAGAGATCGCCGATCCTTTACGGGTACTGCGACAGACGATCGCCAACGCAGCGCTGCCGCATTTGACCCAGCGGCAAGCGGAGCAGTTCAACCAGCAGTTGGAATCAAGACAAAGTGACGAGCATGTAGCGTTGATGGGTCAAGTCCTGGAGTCGCTGGACGATTTGTTGCAGCTTTCACCGCAGCAATATGAATCCATTCAGGCGAAAATTACAGAGCGTTGGAACCATTTCCCGTCGTTACAGTTTAGCGCTAACCGGACGCAGGTCTTGCTGCCGCTGAAGAAGGAGGTCATCCTTGATCGACTTTTACCGCAACAACAGGATTTGCTGCGTTCGACCCCCTACGGAACCATGATCATTGGACTGCGGCATGAAGCCAATCTTTTCAGCGAGGTCTTTTGGGAAGCCTCAGATGATTCCACACCACCTGCTGCCGACCAGGAGTCTTTCTAAAATCATGCGATTCGCGAGGTTTGGGGTATGTAACGGTGTCGATCGCGTCAGTCACTCCGCATCGAGGTGCTGCTGCTGGGGATCAATGCCGTTATTTCTTTCGTTCTTCGCTCTTGGCTTCATCATCCTATCGGTAACCTGTTTCCCAGGTTCGCTGTTCGGGAAGGAAGCAGCGATTCGATTGGTTCGTAACGATGTCCAACCGGCGATTGCTGAAGGACAATTTGACGCCTGGGTGTTCCAGAACCTTGGCAATGCCGACGCGGTGCGCAAGCGTTTGTCATGGGCTTTGCAGTTACGGTTGTCTCATATCAAAGCACTGGTGGATGCCAGCTCCCGACAGATGCAAACCTTGGAACTGGCCGGGCAAGGTGACATCAAACGTTTTTTTGATCAGGTAGAAATGGAACGTGACTTTTTTCAAGCCGCACGCCATGACCGCGGATCGATTAACGCGCTGTTTCAACGTCTCCAACCGGTGCAACGCAGACTGACCTCGGGTTTGTTTAATGAAGGTTCGCTGTTTGAAAAAGTGCTGCGAAGTGAGTTGACGGGACCCCAACAGAAACAACTGCAGGCGGCGGAAGCGCGACGACGCGAACGAAAATGGCAGCAGGCTTGCCGATCCGGGATTTTGGAATTGACGTTAAGTATTCCCCTGACCGATCAGCAACGAACCAGCCTGCTGAGCCTGATGACGGAGCGGACCCCGAACCGCTTGGTCCCGCAACAGTACATGCTTTACTTGATTCGTTATCGCTTTTCGCAGTTGGATCGATCACGCCTGCGACCGCTGCTGGATGATACCCAATGGGAAGCATTTGAAGCCTTGAGTAAGCGGGGTGCATCGTACGGAGCGTTTTTGAAACAGCAAGGCTATTTGGAGGAAATATCGTTTCCGGCTGATCAGAAAATCGAGGAGGCCTAAGTTTGTTCAAGGTGACTTTTTCGGTCTGTCGCATTCGATGCTTGCTGCGCACCAGATCAGCCGGGTCGGTCTCCAGCAATCAGCCGGATTGCCGGATTGGTGGGAATGGTTTTCTTCGCTCGCGTTGGTGGTGCGGTTGGGGGCGTTGCCTTTTCGTCAGTTTGTGTCTTTGTGTCGGGGCAAACCCGGTCGACGCGCAGCTTCCCGGTCAGCGAACCGGGGAAGTCATTCCCCGCGATGTACGTGAAATGTACGATCGTGGCGTTCGGTATCTGGTTCAGTCACAGTCCGATTCAGGACAGTGGGAAAGTGCCTCGCATCAAGGTGCGGGCGGGACGGCGATGGCGGTCATGGCCATGTTGGCCTCCGGTGAAGACCCCAATTATGGACTGTACGCTGGCACTATCCGTCGCGGCTTGCAAGCGTTGCTTCGTATGCAGCCGGCCGATACCGGCTACTTTCCTACTAGTATGTATCACCACGGTTTTGCGATGCTGTGTTTGGCGGAAGCTTACGGCGCGGTAGATGATCGACAGTGGAGGGGAGAGGAACTGCGGCCCCTGGGGCAGGCGTTGGAACTGTCGGTACGGGCCGCGCTGACCGCGCAGGCAGGGAATGAATTTGGTGCCTGGCGGTATTCCCCCACCTCGAAAGACGCTGACACCTCGGTTTCGGGTGCGGTGCTGATGGGCCTGCTCGCGGCCAGGAATGCGGGAATCGAGGTTCCTGACAAAGACATCGACCGCGCCATCGCGTATTTCAATAGCATGACCTCCGATGGCGGTCAGGTTGGATATTCGGGAGGCATGGGCGGGTTTGGCGATTCGCTGGCCCGCAGCTCGATTGCGTGCCTCGTGTTAGCGGTCGCGCGGCGGAAGGACATGCCCAAGTACAGTGCGACACTGCAGTACTTGGTCGGCAACCTGGAGCAGCAGCCACGCAGTTGGCCCGAATACGCAAGGTACTATCAATCCCAAGCGTTGTTTCAAGGCGATGTCGACGCGTGGCGGCGTTGGAATGATCGGTTGATTGAACAGTTGAAGCAAGTGCAGTTGGGGGACGGGCGTTTCAAAGGCCAACTGGGGCCGGTCGAGGACACGTCGCTGTCTTTGTTGGCGCTGGCATTGAATTTTCGCTTCCTTCCGATTTACGAGCGGTAAAGAAATGGTGCTGAAGATACTGATCGCTCGTGAGCCGCGTTGTTTCGCGACCCTGGTAACCCAGACCGTGCTGGTCGTCGTGCTGGCAGGGCAACCGCTTGCTAACGGACAGGGGTCGGACGCGGGGGCGGACCACTCGGGTACTGGTTTATTGCGTCTGCGGCATGGTCAAATGGTTGCGGGCCGGTTTGTTGCTCATACGCCACAGACCACGCAGCATATTCATTGGCACCACCGGGCGTTTGCCCAGCCACTCCAGTTTGCTGCGGATACGATTCTTGGGGCATCGTTTCCGCAGACTCACCCGATTCCCGCGGCGGATGGGCAGTTTGGTTTTCAATGTGCCGATGGTTCCCTGGTCTATGGTGACCTGGTCGAATTAGACGATCAGCAAATGGTGGTGCGGAACAGTGTCCTCGGTCGCCTGACGTTGCCGCGGTCCGTGGTAATCCACCTTTTTCGCTGGCGTGATGGTCGCGATCGGATTTATCATGGTCCAGGCTCACTTTCCACTTGGAACAGCAAGGATCTGACAGTTTGGTCCGAATCGGCCGGTGGTGTAGTGACAAATGTCCCGGGTGCCTCACTGGTCGCGGACTTGGGGTTGCCCGATCAGGCGATTGTCGACCTGCGGATCGGTTGGAGTGGCACCCCTAATTTTCGTGTCGAACTTGCGGTGCCTCCCGATATTGATCAAGCCGCCGCAGAAGGTAAACAAGGCTGCTTCCGCTTGGAGGTCTGGGATGATCAACTGGTTTTGATGCACGAATCCGAATCTGAAGCTCAGATTACCAGTTTAGGGTCGATCAACTCCGCCGCAGGGT